>SULG01000083.1 GCA_005524015.1 Candidatus Jettenia ecosi | reverse complement strand
GGACAGGCCATATGAGGGGTGGAAGCCAAGCGACCCATTCTATAAGGTAGCACGTCTGATGTTACGGTGTAAGTACAATCCGGCATATCCGTATGGGGTGACTATGATGAAGCACTCTGCGTGGATTTCAACAGAGCGGTCGGTGAAGGCTCATGAGACAAGACCTGATGGAAGGGCGCTATCGGCAGGCACCGGGTATCAATCAAGCTTCCGTTACGGATCTCAACAGAGTATTACCAGGAATTGGTCTATGCCCATGCATCAATTGGATAGCTTATTCCATAAGTCAAAAACGAGTATGAAGTTTATTTTTGGCTATGAGGCCGATAACCATGGCATTAATACTACTCCGAAGGAGACGTTGGTAAAGATTACTAAGGCAGAGGATGGTGGTCTTGGAGGTAAGGGATTATGGGATCCGGCAAAGACAGGGTATACCGCTGGCAACGAGAATGATTTCATGAAAAAATACCTGAGCGGAGAATTAATAAAGGTGGAAAAAGCGTAGACGCAACAGGTCTAAGGGTGGGCTAACAAATACTGTCAGAGCATAGCACAATAAGCATATGTTAGCTCACTTATGCCTGGCGCAGTATAGTTTGCAAATAAAGGAACGTAATGACGAATTGTAAGTGTCGGGTAATGGTTAATTCAAGTAGAGTAATTTACAAAAAAGGAGGCCATTATGAGAAAATATTATATAAATGGCTGGGGATTGGGTTTTACTCTTTTCTTTGGATGTTTTTTGTTAAGTGAATTATCCTATTGTTTAGCTAATGAAAAAAAGAAGATTGAGCACAAAGATAAGCGTGGAGTAATGATTGTATCTCTTAACATACCTTTGCGCGCTACTCTAGGAAACAAGATCTATGTTGAAACAATTGTTGGAAATGAGAGGACGACGAAGGTAACAACAATATTGACGGTAACATGTCTTACGACAGACCAAATTATTGGCCGGGAGGCTGAAACGTTAGACGGTTTATCCTCTCATAAGATTGTCTATTGCTGGGATACTAAAGAATTAAAGGAGGATAGTTACTTAATACGGGCAGAATTAGAAGAAGTGCCCGGAGAGATGCATCTTGATGATAATGTGAAGCAAGCAAATATTTTTTTAGTACCTTAAGGAATATTTGAATAAAAATAGTTTCGTTTTTTTATCATAGGTTGAATTCATTCAGGAAGCGACAATTACAATGTGAAAAGTCCACAAAGCCCATTCATTTTTATTGGAGGGACCAGTGGTAATTAATCCTACTATACGGGTGCCTGTATTTCATGTCATATTTCTCCTCTGTCATCCCTTCGGGGTTTAAGGGCTTTTTTTCTGATTTTTGCTATAATCTATGGCATCCCTTGGGATTAGACAGGAAAACGAAAGGAGAGACGCAAGATTTTGCGTCTCTACAACCGATAAACGCAACATCTTGAGTCTGTACCATTGCAAAATCTTGCGTCTCTTCTATAGAGCTTTTTGCTCTCAAAACAATCCTCGGATAAACTCTGCTAAAAAATTATATTCCTTAGTTTCAACAACTTGTGACTTTTACGTGCGGAATGTGGGATATGGCTATCATATGTTTATATGTTATAAATAAGCGAATATTTACATTGTCTTGACAAATATGTAAACGGTATTATACTGAGTTACAGTTCTGTAAAATTATTCTGGAAAAATTCTTCAAGAAATTTTTAATTTTCTCTTATGCCTATGCATACAGTAAAGTCAAAACAACCCTTTATCATACTATTGATATCTCTGCACTATTTCTTTGGAATAAATTTACCCCAGGGAAGAACAGAAGATGCAGCAGCGATGAAGAATTCTCAACAAATTCCTGCTTATAATGAAAAAGATACGAAGTCTCTTACTGAAGCAAAAAGTTTTTTTCCTGGAAAATTCCTGAAAATTCTAAAAGAAAAGAATCTTCAAAAGAGACCTTCTGATGAAGGATATCAACCGATTATTGCAGAACATGATGTACGTCCACCGCTGTTTCCACAACTACTTTATACCACATCTGTGGGTGAACAATTCCGGTTCCAACAAGAAAGGGGGACACAGACTGTTGTCACAGATACAAGATATCTCCAAACTATTCCAGAAAAAGAGAACCCTGTTACTTCTCCAACAAAAGAAGGGGACGATGGTATTCAAAAAGAATTGTTTCTCAATAAGGATCACCAATTAATTACCACAGAGAAAGAGATCGATTCAAGTAATACTGAAGAAGATATTTCTCATACTACAATGGAGCAAGAATGTCCTGTTACGTCAGATTCTGAGGTGCAATTACCTTCTTTAGAGGGGCATGAAACGCAGATACTAACTCCCGATAAAAAATCCTTCCCGGACATTACCGGAAACAAGTTTTCTTCCCCATCTGATACTGCGAACGATAAAAGCTCTCAGGAGGGTTTACCTCCCAAGAAAGATGACCAAAACATTGCCATAGAAAAGAAAATTTTCCCTGCCACATCCCCATCGGAACTTTTAACACCTTCTTTTGGTAAAGAAATGGCCTTGGTTGAGGAAGAAAAGGGAACACAAACATCAATGATAAACAATGAACAAGAGAGAAATATTTCAGATGAGAAGGAGATTGTTTCTTTAGAAGAAGAAGAAAAACCTCCTATTGATTATCAATCAAATGTTACCGGAAAAGAAATTTCTCAAGACATGAAAGAAAATAGTAGTTTTTCAACTCCTTCAGGGCTTCCTGCAACAACGGTTGATAAGGAGGAAGTTCTTTCTGCGCCCAATAGTGGAAGCACTGAAAATTCAGAAGTGAAACCTCCTGAAAGTAAAAATGAGCAAAAAATCATTCCTGAAAAAGAGCAAATTATTGAGATAACAAGAGACAAAGAAGAGGTAACATCTGCATGGAGTATATGGCATACAAATCAAACCCTCAGTATTATTCTTGCAGTTGCTATTACCCTTATAAGCGCCAAAATTGGCGGGTGGATAGCAAATATAGTAAAGCTTCCCGAGGTAGTAGGGAATTTAATCATAGGGATGGTATTGGGTAATATTTATTTTTTTACTGAATGGAATTTTTTTGATTTTCTCAAGACAATGCCATTTTTGAAAGTGGTCTCCTATTTTGGGACTTTATTACTTCTTTTAACCGCAGGCCTTCATACAGACCTCAAGGCGTTATTAAGGGTAGGCGCCTCCTCTTTTCTTGTAAGTATGGGTGGTATTATAGTTCCGGCTGGTTTGGGTCTTGTTGTTGGATATTTTCTTCTTCCCGGCGCTACCTTTGGTGCAAATTTGATTTTGGCGATTATTATTTGTAATACAAGTACAGGCTTATTATTTGCAATTCTGAGTGAACTAAAGGCGATAAATACTTTGGAAGGGCGGGTGATAACGGGCGCAACGATCCTTACGGAAATTATTGTAATTTTGACCTTCGGTATCGTAAGCGGAATTGCGGTGAGAGGTGAGGTTTCTGTATTGGGTGTATTAGTTACCGTTGTTATTGCGTTTTCCTTTCTCGCTATTGTTTTGATATCAGTTTTAAAATATGGGGAAAGTTTTGGAAACTTCCTAACGAGTAAATTTGCCGAAGGTTTAAAAATATCGATCGTTGTAACGTTATCTCTTTTGTTTGCTTTTATTTCCGGGTCAATTGGACTTCACGGCGTAATAGGCGCTTTTGCTGCAGGTTTACTTCTGCGAAATGTAAAGTTCAAAGATTCGGATGATAAAGAGTATAGCAATATAGAGCGAATTATCCGGCCATATTATATGATTCTCGTACCCATACTTTTTGTTCGGGTTGGAGCTCAGGTAGACTTGAAAAGTTTTTTAGATATACATGCAATCCTTCTCGGCCTTGCAATAACAGGAGCTGCTATCCTGGGGAAGTTATTTTGCAGCGTTTGTCCAATCGAGAAAGGTATAAATCGTCTGGCTATAGGTATAGGCATGGCGATGAAGTTAGAAGGTACCTTGATTTTGACCGGAATAAGCAGGGATATAGGAATATTGGATGAAGTTGTATTTTCCTCTATTATTATGGTAATAGTACTTACTTCCACGGTATGCCCTTCTTTTTTGAGAATATCCTTACTCAGGAAAAAAGATATTTATTGGAAAAGTGCCCATAGTATTGCGGAAAGAAAAGGGATGGAAAAGGTTACTATAGATTAAATAATACAGGTAAAATGATCTATTTTAAGAAAATTCTTTGCCCAATTGATTATTCGGATTGTTCAATGAATGCACTCGGATACGCTGTAAAAATGGCAATAAAGGACTCTGCCAGGCTTTATCTTATGTACGTTGAGTGTGTATTTGATTACGGAGGGCTTAAGTTTGGTTATGAGGGCATTCTTGATCCAGATACTGTTGTAAAAATGAAGAAAAAACTCATGGATAGTGTTCCTGAAGATGTAAGGGAATATATCAGTATAGAAACTTTAATTGCTATAGGTATTCCTGCCGATGAGATTATAAAGGTAGCCAGGAGAAAAAGGATAGATGTTATAGTAATGGGCACTCATGGGCGCACAGGCATTTCCCATATGGTTATAGGTAGTGTAACAGAGAAGGTGATAAGGGCATCTCCTTGCCCGGTTCTCTGTATAAAGAACAACTAGCATTTCGTTTATATAGGTCTTTTCCGGACTGGAAAGTTATGGAATGAAAAAAATATGAAGGATTTGTCTATCAATACGATTGTCTTTATTATCATATTGTTATTTGTTCATATCGGTTTTATAGTAAAAATGTTGAATCAGTACCACAAAATGAAAAAATCCGGATATCTCAGGGAAGAAGCATTTCAGGAACAGCTTGAACAGAGGGTAATGAGATCCTTTGGTAACAAAGGAGAGTTAAACAAGTTGATTAATGATTTTGTACGATACAAGGATGCAGCAGAAAAGAATGCTGTCCTGTTAAAGGAACAGGATGTGCAACTAAAACTGCTGAACAGAAAACTTGAAGACTCAATGATAAAATGTGAAGAGGAAAAAGCCGGCTTCCAAAAAGAGGTATGGGCTTTAGAAGATTTATTATCTCAAACGAAAGATATAATAAGAGAAAAGGATTGGGAACTCCACGAACTCGCCGATAGATTAGAAATGGTAAAAGAGGCATTACTGAAAAAACAACGTGAGGAACGATCAGAAATACCAGGTAGATGGCATATTCCTGCTCAATAGGTGCCTATAAAGACGAGAAGTCATTCCCTATGGTGTAAGAGAAGAAACGATGTCTTACGAACAAATCAAGATCCTGCCCTGTTAACACAACCAAAATAAGGTTATGCTGCTCGGTTTAAATCGCAATTTCACCTGACTCCCTGGTTCGAACACGATAAACATTTTCTATATGAGAAATAAATATCTTTCCATCACCCATGTTTCCGGTTTGGGATTTTTGGACAATTGTGTTTACAATATTTTCAACATCAGTATCTTTGACCGTTATTTCGATTTTAATCTTGGACAGGAGGTCAATCCGAAACATTTTTCCACGCCATGTTTCAACGATACCTTTTTGATTCCCGTGTCCTTTTACCATCGTTACCGTCATTCCCGGATAACCCAATTCTGATAATGCATCCTTGATACTATCAAACATTTCCGTTCTAACGATTGCTTCTATCTTTTTCATAAAGATTCCTCCCTATACCGAGTGCTGTTTTTTTCGTATGGTGAAGACTGTTACACCAACTTCCCTTCGGAATTTGGTGGTTAATCTTTTCCTGAGCAGCCTTTTCTCTTTACAGACGTGCTTTTACATATTTCTCTTGTTGTAATAGTAAACTATCGTTTACATAATATGTATGGTATTATACTGCGTTGTTTATACTCTGTCAAGTAAATGATAGTTTACATAAAAGAGGCCATGCACAGTCAAAATCAATAAAGACGGAGAAGCGATCGGTAAATTTTCGATTGTATCAACAGGTAATTTTGCACAGATGAAGCACAGACACAATATTTATATATAATAAATTATTCATTATGGTTGAAAATATTGAAAAATAATGTATAATTCATTGGTAGTGAAATCGGAAAGGTTCCTTACAAATTGAAATAAACGAAGAGGTGCAGTTTTTTATACTGGCGGAATATCAGACGTGTAATACCCTAAAATTATTCATGATTATTAAATAAGGGGAAAATCAATGTTTAGTATAGCGAATTGCGTGAGCCAAAATAAATTAACAAAACATGCGATAAAGGACTTAAAAATAGGCGCGTTATTAATATTTATCGGTGTTAATTTGCGGTTCGCAATTGGGAATATTGTGCATGGTCTGATCTATTTTGACTTTCTCCAGTCAGGAAATCATGAACATAGGTACGAGGTACACGTGCCAAATTTGCCTGATATGTGTGGTGATGTGGTGATGGCTATCGTTTTTGCCTTTGCATATATTTTCATTACATCTGATTCTGTGAAAAAAATAGTAAGGGGAATGGCTAACAATTCCTCTGAGTTGAGGAATCAGGATGTACTGCCTATCAGACAATTGATAGATTGGGCAAAAACCCTTTTTTTCCTCAGTATTATTGGTTTCGGTTTGTATTTTTTTTCAAAATATTTTTTGTCTGTAGGCATAGAGACTTTTTTGGAAGATGAAGAGGAATCCCGTATTCTGTTTATCTTGAATGTTTTGAACTGTGTGATTAGGCTAAGTTCTGTTTTTATTTTCGTTTATATTTATAGCAAATATCTATTTCTGAATAAACCTATAACCCTAACACTCTATGCATTCTTTTTTATACGATTTCTTTGTGCTACCAATATGTTTGGATTTATTACGGAATATGATTTGTACATTGGGGCTTCTGTCCTGGACTTTTTAACACCGATTCTTATTATTCATTCTATAATTAGTATATTTATTGGCTTATAAGCTAGTGTTCAGTTTATTAATCATAATACGGCGCAAAACCGAGGTCAGGATACGCCTTGTGTTCGCCCTGATTATGAAAAAACACACCAGTTTCCGATTGCATAATCTACGGTAATCCTCCATGTCATTCCCGAACTCCTTTATCGGGAATCCAGCCACTCAATACCATTACGATGCAATGGCGGATTCACTTCGTTTCATCCACTCTACGTGTAATTCTATAATGAGTAGGGTGGATTAAGCGGACAGACTGGGTCAAATGAAAACCCCCATTTTCATTCGGGGGGTACCAACCCATTGGTTGTTAATTTGTTTGTAGCTGTAAAAAGCCGTAAGTGTTTATATATTAGTAAGATATGTAAAACAATGCTTGACTTCCGCGTTTGTCTTTGTTAATATAAGTCATTGTATTGTAATTACTTGCATGTAATTACCAAAAGCTTGTTTTCTCGGGATTACAGAAGCAAGCACCTAATCGTTATGCTAACAAGATAGATTACGGAGGCAAGAGACTTATGGCTTATATTGTGGGAAACAGAAAACAACTATCATTCCTTTTATGTTGCGCGGTAGGGAAAAGGTCAACGCAGAACTTTCCATCTTATCGACGTGTTTCAATATAGCAAGAATGATCACGATAATTGGGATACCCATGTTGATTGCGAAGTTGAATAGCATGTAATAGAGCAAGGAAAAAGTACTGAAAAGGCGCTTAAATGGAGTAAAATAGCCTATGGAAAGAATATTTTGAACAGTAACAGAAAAAACTACCAGTAAAATTGGTATTGCATACCTTTTTACTGTATAAAGGCTGTCCATGCAAAGTTCATTTGACCCAGTCTGGAAGCGAATCCACCAAAGGGATAAATCCTAAGCATGAATATGAACTTTACAAACAGCCTCTTAGCATCTTTACCATTCCCTTAACAAAAATGCTTAATAACATCGTCATGCCACTCAAAAACCGCTTATCTCTTGTGATCCCATCTCCTGGTAGCAAGCATTTCAAGAGCATCACTCCTCAGCATACCTTTTTCTTTTCCGAAGGTTTTTACCGGGAAAATTTTTGTAACATCCTTAAAAATCAACCATATCTCCCGATACTCGCGAGAAAACTTCTTGAATGTCAGATATCTGTCAGTAACCATAGGGACTCTTATGCCCAGGGCGTATTATATATAAACACTCGTTTACCGTATGGGTTATTATGAAAACAAAACTCAGACGGTGAAACTATTATTGCATAATGAAAGACCTGCGTGATTCTAACAGCATCCCGATATCCATGCGACAAATAAACTATCGTTTATATAGTGTGTTGTTTTAAAATTGTTTATATAAAAATATGAGCAGCATTATTGCCGCAAAGCGTCGTTGGCATATGTTTTGTTATGTAAACGAATAGTAACTAGATAAAGTTTGTAGAGAATGAACACAGAATGTGTGCGGGTTTAAAAAGGGTCGACCAGGAAAGGAGGGGTGTGCCAAATAGAGTATTACAGGGGAATAAACAGTTGTGTTGTATTGAGCTTTAGAAGAGGAGGAGTTAATTCGTGTTGTTTTAAGATGCTGTATACAACATTTTAGAGGAGAACAAGTAATGTTATATACTGGAAATGTAGATGCAATTGCAGCGATGTCTCTCAAGAAATCTACTGCAATGAAGCATAGTCTGGTGGGTTTCTTGACGCTTTCTGTAATAGCTGGTTTTTTTATTGGATTTGGTGTCCTTCTTATGGTTGTTGCGGCTGCTCCTGTTGCAGCGCTAAATCCCGGAATCGGTAAAATAGTTGGAGGAGCAGTATTTCCTATCGCTTTGATATTAGTAGTTATTGGCGGAGCTGAGTTGTTTACCGGATATAATTTATTGATACTGAAAGGCACTTTCAGAGGTACCGTATCACTTGGCGATTCAATGTTGGGCTGGTTTTGGACATATGTAGGTAATCTGGGCGGATCGCTGATTTTTGCGCTTTTAATTTATATGTCTGGTGTGTTTGCCCCTGATCCATGGCACGCATTTTTGAACAAGGCTGCTACCTATAAGTGCAATGCGCCGTGGTGGGAATTGTTTTTCAGGGGTATTTTTTGTAACTGGCTTGTATGTTTAGGCATATGGAGCTGCTTTAGAGTTACCAGTGACAGCGCTAAGATAATAATGTGCTGGTGGGTTTTGTTTTGTTTTGTTACTACAGGCATGGAACACAGTGTGGCGAATATGACGTTTTTGGCGATTGCGAACTTACTGCCTCACGATCCTGCGATGATCTCCTGGGGTAAGATGTTTGGGTGGAACCTCGTTGCGGTTACCCTTGGGAATATCGTGGGTGGTAGTTTCTTCGTCACGTTCCTCTATTGGTTTGCCACTGCGATGGATGAAAAAGGGGCAAAGAAATTAGAGGCTTTAAAGGCTACTACCGGAACTCAAGAATCATTAAAGCCGCCAAAAATGGAAGAAGAGATTAAGGATATCAGGGTGAAGATGAAGCAATAAATCAGAAATGCATTCTAAAATAAGGCAATAACAGAAAATTGGTAGTAAAAGTCCCGTGCACAAAAGGCTTCCTGGCGCCTCTTTCATCCATAGCAGTAGCGTTAGTAAAAGTCTGAGTGCAGAAAAGGCCAGCGTTGTAAAGCTGGCCTTTTTTTTAAACAGAATCATAAAATTTATAAATACTATTATGAGAATTAGACTCGTGAGGATTGTACTAATCTTCGTGGCCAGCTTAATATAAGATACTTTCTGCTAAACAGGGCAAAGAATGTGCCTGTTGCCACACTAATTCCTATAGCGATTAAGGCAATAAACCATAATAATTTCTGTAATCTCAATACGGTTTGTATTTCAGTCTCCAATAATTTGATCATGTTAATTCCCATTTGATCAATGTGACCTTGTATGGTATCTATGAGGGGGGAAAGTTCTTCGTTTACGAATATCAAATCGGAACGATTATTTCCACTTTTTACCTCAAATATTTTTCTTGTCTGGTCTATAAATTGTCCATTTTCATTGAAGAGTCCTGCAATGGATGCCTGGGCATTATCGGGTAATCCTTTTGAAATCTCTTGTAAAGTATATAATCCATGGGTATATAAATTTACTGCATCCTCATAGTTCCTTATATATTTTTCATCTGCCTTTGTAAGGAATTCCCGTATTGCCATGTCAGAATATGCTATCCCTTCCTTTATATTTGCTACTGCAATAAGAGCATCTTTTATTGTATCTGTTAATGGTATTTCTTCCAGGATTGTGAATAGGGTATTTGTTTGTCCATGTACCGATTGATATGAGGGTATGATAGTGTTTTCAAAATAATAGCGTGTTGTATCGCTTTCCGGGTTATATCTTTTCTCAAATACCTTGTGAGCTGAGGCGTTAAATGTATCTAAACACTTTCCTATCTCTTTCAGGATATCCTTATTCTCTTGCAGAGTCCAATTATGTGATAACCCTTCAAGTTTCTTATAGCTTTCCAGTATCTCAGACTTTGCAATTTCCAAGTCATGAATACACTTTTCATCGCCTGATACAAGGAAGCCCTTTGCTTCTCCAATTGTTAACCCACAGTAGCGTAAAAGTCGTTCTGCCTCTATTGTAGATGGTGTGTGAACATTCAATACCGTTTGGCTCATTGCAGTGAGGTTCGTTAACCAATATAAGAGTAATCCGCCAGTAATTGCCGATATAATAAACGATATCGCAAAACCACCACTCATCTTTTTTCCTACGGTTAATTTCATAGAGTATTCTCCTGTTTTTTTCCTGATCCGTAATGCAAAACATAGCTACGCCGATTTCCTTTAATTACTATTATAACTCAGTATAGCCTTAACGAAAATATAAAATATTCTCCTCATTTTACTCTTAGAATGAATATTTTTCATGAAATATCAGCACATGAGTGATCAAAGAGCCGATTTCCGTAACAATTATTATGGGTTATCTCCCACTTACAACATTTTATGCATTATTCCGTGGTATTTTTTCTTATCAAATTTTAAGTTTTAATTTAAATCCAGTCTCTTTTTTCTTATAATATGGTTTCGTTTTTATATACAAGACATTAGATTATAACTCTGTATCTTGATTATACCTAACAATTCACAATACAGAAGGAGGTTTCATGCAGGTTAGAAAATCTACAGAGATGAGAAGACAACAGATTATAGATATAATTCGCAATATTATTTCTTCAAAAGGAATTGAACATGTTACCATCAGTGAAATAGCAGAGGAAATAGGGACTACGAAAGGCGCTATCTACCGGCATTTTAAGAGCAAAAGAGATATATTGAGTTTGTTGATAGATGATATTGAAAAAACCCTTATGGAATCCATAAATAGTGCAATGGTAGAGGAAGATCCGGTTCAAAATCTGAAAAATATCTTACTTGCTCAGCTTATTTTAGCAAAAAACCGCCGTAAGACATCCTTTGTTGTTATTATGGGGACTATGCAGTTTAGTGATCCGATTATTCGCAAAAAGATTTTACAACTTATCCAGAAATATTTACGGAAGATAGAGAAGCTCCTTTTGAGCAGTATCGAGTTAGGATTGATAAAAAAAGATATTAATCCGAAAATATCCGCCATGGTCTTTATGGGTCTTATACAATCTACGGTGACGGTATGGTCGTATAAAAATTTTAATTTTGTACCCCAAAAGATGCATTCGGATCTATGGAATGTTTATAAACAGGGGATAGGTGTTTAATTGAAAGGTCTCAATATGTCGAAAAAAAATACATTCCCATTAGCAAGGTATTTTAGCATATGTTTCTTATTAATAGCAGGCAGCTCTCTTGGTGTATTGGCTCAAACTCCAGAGAAAAAATCAGATGAAGTAAAATCTGCCGAAACTGGTATAACGGTAGAATCAGAAGATGTTGAAAAGGCAAGATTAAAAGCAGAGGAGATACAAGCTATTGTTGATAAATCTAGGAAAGAGAATGAGTCTTTAATCTCAGATTTACAAAGAGATAGAGATACAACGATGGTTTATCTTAAGAGATTACAGCAGGATAAAAAAACCTATCAGACAGAGGGAGAAAATCCGAAATTTTTACCACTACTCGATAAAGAATTAGATATTATTAAAGAAAAATTAAACGTAAGCGATGAACAAATAGAGACATATGAAGATCAGATCACAGCCCTTCAAAATCAGCTAAAGGCTTATACAGATCAAGTCGCATTATTAGAGACGATAGCAAAGCTTGAAGAGATAATTGCTGTAACACCTTTTGATCAAGCCCTTGTAGTGAAAAAAGAGTTAGACATTGCAAAGGGTTACACTGCAACGGTTCATGCAAGTCTCAAGGAGAGGGATACGATTGTATCTTTTTTTACTCATGAACTGGAGGATGTTAAAGTCAGGATCTCTGACAGAGAGAAAGATCTTATTAAAGATTTGGAATTACTAAAAAAAGACATAAGCGATGAGGAACTCCTTAAAAAAATACAAGAGAAAATTGACAGTATTATATTGTGGAGGAAAGCGATAGGCGCACAATGGATTGCTATATTCAAGACGAGGCTTGGAACGGCTAAAGTTCGTTATGATCAAATAATACAGGTATTAAAAAATGCAGAACTCAACATAGCCTTTTTAGCTGAAAAAGCAAACCGTCTGGAGGGAAAGTTAAGGAGCGAGGAACTAAAAAAGAAACAAGCCGAGTTAGAAGCTGCTAAAAGAGCCGAAGAGGTAAATCAAAAGATTGCAGAAATGAGAAGATCAGAGGCTGAAAGGGCGCTGCAGGAAGCAAACAGGAAAGCTGAAGAGGTTACACAAAAGCAAATGGTAACAACTTCTCCGGAAAAGAAAAGGGTATTGGAATTAGAAGCTGAACTTCACAAGCAAACCGGACTTGTAGCCAGAAAGAAAGACGAGCTCATAACAGAGGGTGAACAGAGATATAAAGATGCCACTGAATACAAGGAATTGGAAGCGAATATTGAATTTTTCTTAGAACGAAGGATGACAGCAAGTGTAATAGATGAATTCTTAAAAAAAACAGAGTCAGACATACAGCGGTTTTCAAATGCGATAGCAGTGATTAAAAGCCTTATTACATCGGTAAAACTAGAGGAAAAACTGTTTTTAGATAATCTGAAGAATGCACAAGAGGAAATATCAAAAATTGAAAAAGAGATTGCTATTTTTGAGAACAAAGAATTAGCGCGCCAAATTAAAGAGTATGCGCATCAAAAAATAGAAATTCATGAGGAACTAACAAAACTTTTATCCGCAATATTAGATAGACTCCACGAGCGATTGGAGATTAAGAATAATGCGCTTGCTCTGTCGAATAGAACGAGAGAAAAATTAATTACCATGAGGGCAGCAAATATTTGGGCAAGGGTTGAAAGTAACATTTCCACAGAAACATTGAAAACACTATATAAGGATTTGATACAGAGCCGCCTCTTGCTCGATACGTTTTACAATGCGGCTCAAAACGCTGTTAAAAATTTCATTCTCTACCTCGATACGGAAAAGAAAACTATCAGTTTTTGGATACGGTTGTGTGGACTATTGGTAATACTTGCAGGGCTTTATTTTTCAAAAAGATTTCTGTATATGTGGTGCACCTCTAAAATCGAAGAATCCTATGAAGCCACTCATGCAGAGAATGGAAGTGATGTTTTGGCTGCCGGAGATGAGATTACCTCTAAAATCGAAGAATCCTATAAAGTTACTGATATATCCTACTATAAATCAAGGCTTCTTCCCAGCCTCCTCATTATAATGAAAAAGAGTATGGGCGCCTTTTGGATTGCTATCCTTTCTTTTTCCCTGACTTCTCTTTTTCATATCAGAGTCCCCTGGGTAACAGCAACCGTATATATCTTAACCTATTTTGCAGTATATAAGATACTGAAGGGTTTTCTCGTTGAGTCTTTCGGTCCTGAAAAGGGGGATAAAAAACTGGTTACCTCCCTGGCGTATGTTTCCCCCACACACCTGTACCGTTCATTAAATATTATGCTTTTATTCTCTTTGATCTCTCTATCTGCAATTACGGTATTAACAGTTTTCGGATACAGAAATGATGTAATTAAATTACTCTGGTTTGTTTACCGGTTAGGCATGTTGATTCTCCTGTTGTGGCTCGCTACGCAGAGAACCTTTATCCTCAAACTATTACCGAGTGGAGAAGGTAAATTAGGGAAATTCATTCATCGTGTTATCGTGATAATATACCCAATCTTTATTACGTTTGTTATTTCGTTGTTTGCAATAAGAAGCCTTGGGTATTCGGTACTAACCTATGCGCTCTTAAGAACATGTATAAAAAGTTTTGTTGTTGCATTTATTGTATTTTTGGTGTGGAAGTACGTACAGCGCCGTTTGGATTCTATAAGAGATGTGCGTCTCAGAAAGAAAATGATTCAAAAGGGCACTTCTGAGGAAAAGAGATTTCATGCCATTACATCGGTGTATTCTGTTTCGTGCAAGTATGCTATTTCTCTTATTGCCGCAATCATTATTATTCGGGTATGGGTGAGGACCTTTTATGATGCATTAGGCTCTCCTGCAGCCCCCTATCTGGTCCAAAAGGTATTTGGCCAAATAGGTGCAGTACTAAGAACTCTCAGGAGTGGATTAAGCTATCGTTTTGTTTTTGAAGATGGTAAATATACTACGCCGATAAAGATTATTGTTGCATTCGCCATATTCCTCGTGTTCTTTTTCATTGCACGGTATATAAAAAAATTGCTGGAGGAACGGGTATTTTATAAACTCCGTTTAGAACGCGGGGCGAGGCAAACATTCTCTTCT
This sequence comes from Candidatus Jettenia ecosi, assembly GCA_005524015.1. Lineage (GTDB taxonomy): Bacteria > Planctomycetota > Brocadiia > Brocadiales > Brocadiaceae > Jettenia > Jettenia ecosi. Next base: position 1,468 of record SULG01000083.1, on the reverse strand, counting down.
CTCATACGATATGTTATTGTGGGCATTGCTGCGCTTATCGGTCTCAACCTGGCCGGCATCCCATTAAAAAGTCTGACAATTTTTGCAGGTGCATTTGGTATTGGTATTGGCTTTGGAATGCAGAATATCATCAGCAATTTTGTCAGTGGAATTATCCTGCTTTTTGAGCGGCCTATGCGTGTAGGAGATTTCGTTATTCTGGATGACGGAACAGGAGGAACTATTGATAGTATCAATGCGCGAAGCACTACAGTGGTAACCCCTGATGGGGTTACGATAACTGTACCGAATGCAAAGTTTATTGAAAATAGAATAACGAATTGGACACTTCCAACACCATTGATGAGGGGGTGTGTGAAGGTAGGAGTTGCATATGGTTCTGATACCGGTCTTGTAAAGCAGTGTTTACTGGAAATTGCTAAGCAGAATCCAAATATAAAGGTATATCCGGAACCCGCCGTACGGTTTGCTGAGTTTGGTGAGAATGCGCTCAAATTCGAATTGTATTTTTGGGCAGATGATCCAGGGAAACGCTGGTTTACCATGAGTGAACTTAATTTTGCTATTGATAAGGTGTTTAAACAGAATAACATCGAGATTGCCCTCCCACGGCAGGATATTCATATCCGTTCAATGATACCTTTTCCTGACAAAGATAAAAAGGAGATTGTGACAGCAGATATTGAGAATAGTGTTTACAAAAGGAATAATGCCTAAATTAAGATTTTTAATTCTTTTCCTGATGTACTTTTGTCTTATAAATAAGGCATTTACCGACGAGATAAAAACTATTGATGGTGATATAATAAAAGGAGAAGTAGTAGATGCTGATGAGGAGTGTCTCTCGGTCAGAGACGAAGGTGGAGGTGCTATTAGTTTCATCCAGTGGCGCATTATCAGCCTTATTTCAAGAGATAAAGAGGTTATTATCGTAAGCCACGATGAAACCAGGAGGAAATTTACCATCCTTAAGACTGAGGGTAGTCTTTCTGCTAAAGATATAGGCCTCACGACGGCAGATACTGTATCATCAATTTACCCAAAGGAGATGATAGCCAGTCGGTCATTTTTTATGGATGGAGCAGAACCTTCTGTGCAAGCGAGTACTCACGATACTCCCGATGTTTATGCAGCATCTCAGCAGCAAGATACCCTTCAGCAAGGTAAACCGTGGAAGGGGAATATTGATGCCGGTCTTACTCTTCAAAGGGGAAATAGGGACGCATTAACTACGAGCGTAAAGGCAAATTTTTCTCTGGAAAGAACGAAAGATAATTTTTATTTCAACAGCCTTCTTCTTTTTGAGACAACTGCCGGGACGAAGAGCGCTGACGAACAACACGGAGCTTTTAAGTATGAGCGCAAGCATAAAGAAAGATTGTATTCCTTTCACCAGGAAAGTATAGAGCATGATGAGATCGAGAAGTTAAGTCTCAGGTCTATTACATCATCAGGTATGGGCTATCGG
>SULG01000082.1 GCA_005524015.1 Candidatus Jettenia ecosi | reverse complement strand
TAACCGACACTCTAACTCAAATATTGAAAAGGCTCTTAAGACCATAGAAACAGAAGTTGAAAGATTGGAAAAACGGAGAAGACAAGAGGATGGGAGATTGAAAATATGGATATTTATACTCTCACCCTCATAACTTCTTAACTTCTAAATCATCCTGCCTCTGCAACCTCTATTGAACCTAATACATATTATGAACCAGTTTTTCTCTGACAGGCGTAGAAATGCCCGTATACCTCTCCTTCTAGTCAACTTTTACAGAGACCTGCTTTGGTTTTACCTTTAAAACAGAAAATGAAAGATAAAAGATACAATTTTTATACATCTCAATATAACTGCCACGCCGGCGGCAAGATTAAAAGATTATTAGCTAGCCTTTATAGAAATTTGTTTCGGCTTTACCTCTTCTTTCTTTTGCAAGGTAATCTCTAATACGCCATTTTTACATTCCGCTGTTACTTTATCTGTATCAACAGTAGCAGGCAGCACAACCGAACGGGAGAAACTTCCATATTGTCTTTCTACACGATAGTAGTTTTTTCCCTTCTCCTCTTTTTCTTCCTTCTTTTCACCTTTCAAGAAAAGGGTGTTATCCTGTATCGAGATGTCTATATCCTTCGGGTCAATACCTGGTATCTCAGCCTTTACTGTAATTTTGTCATTTGTTTCTGATAAGTCAATAGGTGGTAACCACATACCCGTTTCAGTTAAACTTCCTTCTCTAAAAATACTATCCATCATCCTATTCATTTCGTTCTGTAACGAAGAAATAGTTGGCAAATACGACCACTTGGTAAGTTCTCTTGCCATAACAGGCTCCTTTCAAAATTAAATTAATAAATAATAAAGTATTTGTTTTGTTATTGAGCAAAAACAATACCCGAAAATAATATTTTATATATAATTTAATTAATATGCTGCAAATTAAAGATTTATGACTTAGTAATATTATTCGACACGTGAATAAGTATTGTCATATTGACAGTACAGTATTGAATAAATGCCACTAAGTTAGTACCATTATGTAAAAGTAATTTTTAATTTTCTTGAAAGGTTTAATAAAATTTGTTTTATTTATTCTCATGGAAATAAATAGAAACACTATAATTAAAGATCTTATCGAATTTCACCCGGAAACTCTTGCTGTATTTAAAAAATACAATCTCGTCATCGCTGGTGGTGTCCGTGGACCTAATGAGCCTATTGCCTTCTTTGCAAAGGCACATGAGGTTGATTATGATACCCTTGTTAAAGAGTTAAATGAAGCTATTGAAAAGGGTGGTGGAGAGCACATAGAAATACCGAAGCTTGAAGAAGACAAGATTTATGAAAAATTTGCTAAAACAGCTATTATTCTGACACTTACGGCAGGTGTAACTTTTGGCGCTATTATCCTGAGTTATATTGCTATGAAAGCAAATTTTAATTCGATTTACTACGCGCTCATCCAGGCACATGGCCACGCACAACTTTATGGATGGGTTGGGCTCTTCATCATGGGCTTTGCTTTGTATATCGTGCCAAGGGTAAAAAACACTCCTCTTCAAAACAAAGGCTTGGTAAATACCTGCTATGGACTTATTGTTACTAGCGTTTTACTGAGAGCAATCATACAACCCTTACCTTTTCATGCTATTAGATTTTTACTCCCGGTATCCGGTATTCTTGAAATCCTTTCAATTTGCCTATTTATCTTTATTATTCTCAAGACTATTTTTTCAAGTAAAGAAAAGATTGCTGCCTTTGATAAGTTTTTCAAGATGGGAATTATTTGGTTTATCATAGCTGCATGTATTGATTTAGGAATGGTAATCTATTTATATACCCATTCCTCCTACGAAATTCCCAGATCTATTTTCAGCCCTTATGTTCATCTTTATCTCTTTGGCTTTGTATGTATGTTTATTTTCGCTGTAAATATAAGGACTGTATACGCATTTCTCGATATCAAGCCTGTCAGGGAAGATGCTGTCAACTTGACTTTTTGGATTTTAAATATATCGATCCCAATTTACTTCATTGCACATATATTTGCAGATAAAAGCATCCTGGCGCTTCGCTGTTCACAGTTCATTGTATTCCCCATGGCATTTGCTATTTTCGCATTTATCTATGGTCTACGTGTCTTTGAAAGGTCTACAAAAGAACTCCATGATGTAATTATGGATAGGAGCTATGCCAAGACGATTCGTACTGCGTATGTTTGGCTTATCGTCAGCACTATTATATTACTTGTAATACCGTTTTTAGGACATGGAACACACGTGCAGAAGTTATTCCACGGTTCACTGAATCACGCACTCACCGTTGGATTTATAACGATGATAATTATTGGCTATGCATCTAAGATGGTTCCAACCTTTAAAGGGATTGATATGTATAGTCTGAAGTTGTCAAATATCACCTTTGTCCTGTTGAATATTGGTTGTTTTATCAGAGTATTCTCCCAAATGTTAGTAGGTATAAGTGAAGGAAAATCAGTATTTTATGTAGCGGTGGGCACATCTGGATGGTTTGAGTTGGCGGCACTGGGTATTTTTGGATACAATCTATGGAAGACTATGGATACTACTATCCCAGAATCTAGGCCTTCGCTCCCTAAAAAACTAACTAAAGTTACAAAAGATACAAAGGTATTTGATATTGTAGATCAATACCCGGAAACACTTCAAATATTCCTGGATTTCGGATTTGATCAAATGGCAAACCCAGTTATGAGAAATACTATGGGACGAGTCGCAAGCATAGAAATGGCAACAAAGATGCATAACGTAGATATGGATAAGTTCCTTGATGCCCTTAATAATAAGATTACAGAAAAAAAATAAACCATTACGATCTCATATCGATATTCTCCAGGCTCTTCCACACATAATAGACTTATCCATTTCAAATTACTTCTTAAAAAGTAGTTTTCCCACTCTTTTTTATCTAAAAAAGGAAATAACAAAAATGTGCCATGCCACATGGCACACATCTGTGACATGACACACTTATACTGTTTTACCTAAATAATTAATTCTCTATGTTTACATTCTATAACAGATTAGCCTTATTGATCTTATTTAAATAAAAATATACTTAAATTATTTTTTCCTCATTATGGTACGTTTTTTGTTAATATAAAGATTTATATTCATAATTTCAAATTGTTATACATTTTATTAAGATGCTCCATGAAGTAACAAATTAATAATAACAACGTCACATGATTTGCATAACAAGTCCAATTTAAGAAAGGAGATGGAGAATGAAAAAACGTTTTATGTTAATTTGTCTATTTACTCTAGCTGCCGGAGCTATATCCTATCCCTATACATGGAATATTGGTACCACTCTGAGTAATAATATCGAATCTTATCATAAGGAAAAACCGTCTCCAACCCGTGAACTCATGCGGATGATTAGCACTCATATGTCTAAGATATTCGATGCTATAATGACGGGGGATCATAATACCGTATCTAAGGAATCCAGTGCAGTAGCTGAAACTAGTAAAAGTATCATGAAAAATTTCTTCCCGGAGGATGGAAAAATTGGAGAGTGGTTCAAAGAAACGGGCAAAGATCCAAACAATCCTGAAGAAGTAGCTACAGTAAAAAATGACTTTGAACAATATTCAAAAAGCATTGTTGATGCTGCAATGAATATTGCTGAAAATGTAGAAAAACAAAATATTGTTGAAACATATAAAAGTTTTGATACCATGTTAAAAAATGCATGTTTCGCTTGCCATGAGACTGCCCGTCCGAAATGGCCAGAATGGCCGGAATGGATGCAGATAACCGGAGGTTAGTTTATATAAGATATAGAAAGGCTATCTTCTTATACTACCATTCTATATCTCAATAGTCCTCAAATTGTTTCTCTATTAAGATTTTTATGGCACGAAACAAGTAGGAATAGCAAAGAGGAAGTTATGCAAGAGGAACAATATGTCTGCATCGTATGCGGTTACAATATGGTAAATTACCATCCAGACTTTTGCCCCTTCTGCGGAGCGCCGAAAAAGAAGTTTATCACCTCAGAAGAATGCTCTGCAAGGTTTAAAGTGGAAGGTACTCCGATAAATGAAAAAGTAACACGTTTAAACTCTGTGCCGCCTCTCGGACTAGAACACGCCGCTTATCGTATCGAGACTGGTGGGAAGGTCTTCTGGGTAGATTGTCCTTCATGCTTCGACAGGAATCTCAAAACGGCAGACGTCATTACATTTACCCATCATCACTTTCTTGGTGCAAGTAATCAATACCGCAACTTTTTCCATTCCCAGGTATGTATCCATACGCTTGATTCCTCTCATAATATCTGTCGGGGATTCACATTTGATACAACCTTTAAAGAAAATTTTGTTCAATCCTGCATTGAGGCATTCCATATCGGAGGCCATACTCCAGGCTTCACCTTGTATTTTTTTGAGGATGTTTTATTCATTTGTGACTATGTCTTTTTTAAAAAAACTGATATGCAATTTAACCCTTTTGGCCCACAAGAAGAGACTAAACAATGTGCAACTACAATTAATAACGTATTACAGGACAGAAAAATAAATACTGTCTGCGGGTTTAATTATGTAGCGGAATACAGGGATTGGAGAGAAAGGTTTGATCGTTTATTAAGTGATGGCTAAGTATAACTTGATAGGATTCTTCCTGTTAAGAACCCTATCAAGCTTATTTTAAATTAATCATTTTATTCCCTATCTATTACATGTTTTTATTTCTTAAGGGAAAAGCATGTTATTATATGTTACCTGTTTATCAGGTTTTTATTAACTAAAAAATATTTGACAATATAATAAGTAATCTTATAGAATATTGTATTAGTTTGTTCGTTTTACAATCCGCATGTTATATTTATTCTCGAGAAACCAAGTTTCTTTCATAAATATATTGCTAATATATTGCTGTAGTTAAAACGTAAACCCCAGTAGCTATGCTGAGAGTGTTCTCAGAAGCACGGGATGTTTTTTCCTGATCTAGGAGGAGAAGGAAATGTTGAAAAAGTTAGGTCTTAGTGTTGCTTTTGCTGGTGCGTTAGCCTATAGTGGTGTATTAAGTACGGTATTTGTAAACTCTGTTACCGCAGAGGAGGAGAAGAAAGAGGAAAAGAAGAAGGAAGGTGGACACCTCATACAATTAGTAACAGAAGAGAAAAAAGAAGAAAAAAAGAAAGAAGGCCACCTTATACAAGTAACAACAGAAGAGAAGAAAGAGGAGAAAAAGAAAGAGGGACATTTAGTACAATAAGCAAGGATTGCTTAACGTAATAAAGGATTCCTTAAAAATAACAAAAAAGGCAACTCTTTTGAGTTGCCTTTTTTGTTACCATTATCGCCAAATTTTTCATTGTAATCCTTTAGTACCTACAGTAATTCTTTCTTTATTATGATGCTTTCAGAAGGAAAGCATGTGCACAGAGCCCGGCGCCAAAAGCTACCATAACGCACCAGTCACCAGGCGCTATTCCTTTCTCCAAAATCTCCTGCAATACAAACCATACAGTAGGCGAAGACATATTACCATACCGGGCTAAAATATCACGGGTTGCTTTCAAATGTGTTTCGGAAAGTCCAAGTTCATTTCTGATTGCATTGATTACCTTTTCTCCTCCCGGATGAAAGACCCAATGCTGTATATCTTCAATCCGTAATCCTCTTGGTTTCAAAAGATCCGTCACTACCCTCGCAACCGTTTTACTTGCTATTTCTGGTATGAGAACAGAAATTTGATTATGGAGTTGACCATTCTTATAGATATAGCGTATATCATTACGATATTGAGGATCGTAAAGGCTTGTTGAACCAACTAAAGCCAATCCTTTTGAATGCTGGCACAATATGGTTGCAGACGCACCGTCCGCAAAGATTGCATTCGAGACTATCAAACTTAAGTCATCAGACATTTGAAATGTGGCGCTGCAAATCTCTACCGAAACACTTACAATCACACTATCGATTGATCCACTAACCAGCCCCTTGCATATTTGCAAATTCGGAATCGCCCCTCCACAACCACTGCCAACCAAATCATAAGCTTGTACTTGATGAGACAATCCTAATCGCTCTATGAGATAGGTTGATATGCCAGGGCAAATATAGCCGGTACACGTGTTAACCACAAGTCCTGACACGTCATTTACAGTCAATCCAGCTTGGATAAGGGCATTCGTAATCGCCTGAGAGGAAAGGTCAACCGCCCAATTGGTAAAACGCGCAATACGGCCATCAGGGTTTTCGTTCACAAGGCATTCGATATCTTCGACAGCAAGATATCGGTTCAATACACTTGGATGAGCAAAAACTTTCCGCATAATCGATAAGCTTCTTTGACTCAGTTTATCTGAGTAATATTTCATAAGAAACGCTTCAGCCTGGGCCTGACTTATATGAAAAGGTGGCGTAGCAACTGCTATTGATGCTATGGAAACATCTTCCTTTAAGGAGTTTGAAGCCGTTATCTTATCACAGATCATCTTTATGTATCTATTCTTAAAAGTCTCAGTACACGCCGAATAGAACGTGTGTATCTCCACAAGGGAGTCCTAACTCCTAATCTGTATCCCAAACGATTAATTGCTGGTAGAATTGATAAACCAATAGAATTCGAATCGATATAGTTCATGTGTGTGGCCAGAGTGTGATGCATCTTATCTATGAGCCAATCCTGATCAAGGGTAGGGGAAACATAAAACACCGGATCAAGCATTTCCGATGAAGAAAGCGTCAAGACTCCTTCTTTTCGCGCAATATGTTCAAGTTCGGTTCCGGGATATATCCGAATTCCTATATTGAAAAATGCGATATCTCCCGGATGTATACATTGCTCTGCAAAACATAAGGTTTCCAGAACTGTTTCTTCTGTTTCGCATGGACCACCAAGCATAAAAATCCAAAGGCAAGGCAATCGGTGACGTCGGATAATTTGGGCTGCATTATAGACGTCTTTCACGGTAAAACCCTTGCTAAGTCCCTCAAGGACAACACCAGATGCACTTTCAACAGTAATCCCAATACCAACAAAACCGGCCCGCTCCATTACCATAAGAAGATCATCATCGATAAAGAGTGGGTTCAACTCCAGGCTTTGGAGACGAATATTAAGTCGAACACGGGCGAGTTCCTCACATACCTTTACTGCATGATCATAAGGAGAATTAAACACATTGTCAACAAATTCGATATCCCGCAATCCCTGGTTGGCGAGGTGCTTAATAGCATGAACGATGGCTTTGGGGTCACATAAACGGTAGTCATGTCCTTCAATTTTTCTATAGGTACAGTATACACATTTGAAATGGCATCCAAGTTTGGTTTGAATGGGAACGGTAGATAATCTGGACAGGTAGGCATGCACATTAATCCACCGATGAAAATCAGGGACGAGATAACCGTCTAAAAAGCGGGCTACGTACCCGGTATTTTTTTTGAAATTATCGTCCTCAAGGTATGCTATACCGGGTATCTTATCCGGCGCCTCACCTTTTGAAAGAGTCCCTAATAGCTGAGGAAAGACAATCTCTCCATCTCCTAGCACTGCCCAATCCGCCTTTGTATAGCGAAGCAATTCTTCAGGCATTACAGCAACTGCAGAGCCTCCCAGGATAACGATTGCTTTTGTCTTGCTACGAATACTATTTACAAAGGGTTCTAAATCCTTGAAAAATGCTACCGGATTTTGCATATCATTATTGTCGATATTTCGAATGGAAAGGCCAACAATATCTGGTTTTATCTTAATCAATGCTAATTCCAGAGTATGGAGTGGGTCTGTTTCAAACATCAGGTCCAAGACATTGACTGTATGACCAGCGCGCCCTGCGGCCTCTGCAACCAGGCACGCACCAATAGGCATAACTGGCACAGGGCCGCTATAGCGATTTGTGACAATAATGAGAATGTTCACATTCTTTACCCTCTTCTCATCACTCTACAACAAGTTTTCCGTTCATTCCAAAATGTCCAACGCCGCAAAAGTGGGCACATTTAAAAGGATACGTCCCGGGTTCCTGAGCATAAAATTCAACGGTAGTTTTTGTTTTTGCTGGAATGGTCACATTAATTCCATGCTGGGCGAGCTTAAAGCCATGAGTAACATCAAGGCTCTCTATCTCCAAAATAACATGAGTGCCCTGTTTGACATGAATTATATCAGGTGTAAATTCAAATTGTCGCGCAGTCATATAAATCTCTTGTACCGGAGCATCAGGAGGCAAATATTCTAACGCCTTCTTTTTCTCTCCAGAAGCACATCCAGAAAGAACAATAAAAACGAGTAAAAGAATTGTGTATTTCATTCTATAATTCCTCCTTTTAATGATTGCTCCCTATTCTATTTAAACACAGTAAATAAAAGACCCCAATATCCTCAACAGATATTGGGGTCTTGGCATCATAATTATAATTATAATTTAAGTGACAACTCCATATTTTTAAACACCAAGACTATTGCAATTGATTATACTGTGAAATATAAGAGTGCGCTTTTCAATAAATTTATAATTTGACGACTTTTGCGGCCTTGTAGCCCTTGTTGTCTTTTACGATTTCAAATTCTACTTTATCTCCCTCTGCAAGGGTCCTAAACCCCTCAGATTGGATCGAGGTTTGATGCACAAAAACATCTTCTCCATTTTCCTGAGAAATAAAACCGAATCCTTTCTTATCGTTAAACCATTTTACTGTTCCAGTTGCCATTCCAAATTCACCCCCTTTCATTATTTTTAAAATTTAAAAATAAAAAGGCTACCAGGTCTCAGCCTGTAGCCTTAATTATCACGAATAATATAGAATATGAGAATATGTTTTTTACCATGCAACCAAACCACATGTAATAATTTATCAAACACTATCTGCAAAAGCAAGAAAAAATACTGATAAATTTTGCATCTTTGTATTTCTCATAAAGAACGGAAAAACATCAGTATTACAACTGACATTCAGAGGTTTTCGCGAGTATCGAGGGATGGTGATTGAGTTTTGAGGAGGTTACAAGAACCTTCCTAATAAAAACCTTCGGAAAGAAAAAGGGAGGCACCTGACCACAAGTTTTTGTACATTCTCTTTGTCAACAGAATACAGAAGACAGGATACACGATGCTTGATGCACGACATTTTATCTTCTTTTCTTCTCTATGCTGGATTCCCGATAAAGGCGTTCGGGAATGACAGGAGGAATCACCGTAGATTATGCAAATCTAGAACCGGTCGAATATCAGTTATAAAAGTCATTAAAACAAATTCACATTATAGGTTAGTCTTTATTTCTTCTATTTCTCTCTTTATTTCCTCAGCGTCAGGGGCATTTGGGTTGAGCTTCAGGTAGGCTAAGTAATCCCTTAAAGCATTTTTCATCTCTCCTAATTTTTTAAAAGTATTCCCACGGTGGAGGTAGGCAAGAGGATTGTATGGAAAGAGTTCCAGTGAAGCGTTAAAGTCCATAAGTGCCTCATGGGGTTTCTCCAATTGGTTTTTGATTTGGCCTCGTTCGTAATATACACCCGCCATTCCAGGATTTAATTCTACCACCCTGTCATAATCCGCCATTGACTTTTCAATCTCTCCTTTCCCGCGATATGCTTTAGCTCGGATATAATAGACGAAAGCGTTATTTGGCACACATTGAATGAAGGTCGTCAAATCTTTAATAGCATCATCAAAGCGCTGCAGGTCAGCATGCAGGATACCTCTTTTCATATACGTTTCGGCATGATTGGGGTCGATTTCTAACGCCTTATTGAAATCTGACATGGCTTTTTCTGATTCACATGATTCAGCATATGCCAGACCACGATGAGCATATGCGGCTGCAAATGTATGATCTAAAGAAATGACTTTGCTCAGGTCTTCGATACTCAAATCAACTCTGCCAACCATTTTAAAGGCAATGCCCCGGTTATAGTATGACAGAATTGAATTAGGGTCTAAAGACACTGCCATACTATAGTCTATAATAGCCTTGTCAAGCTTTTCCATGGATGCATAAAGAGAACCTCGATTGTAGTAAGCTGGCGCATAATCGGGATTCAAATCAATAGACTTATTATAATCATATATGGCGTATTCAACATTGCCTGTCTTTTCATAAATAACACCGCGATTGCAATAGGCAACCGCATCGTTCCTGTGCAATTCGATGGCACGGTTTACATCTTTCAATGCATTCTCTATATTACCTTTTTCTTTTTGTATTATCGAACGATTCAGATAAATATTGGCTATAACCTCGTCCATAGTTAGATTTTTTAGATAATATCCCTTTTTGATACTCATCTGTGAGATGCGTTTGCCGGGCATATTTACATAGTAGCTGTCAGGAGTAGCCATACCCTCATAACCTATTTCAATATTTTTACGAAAATCTCCATCATCATACCGCACAAATATATGTTCAGGGACACTTACCCCATAAATAGGAAGGTGTAATTCTTCTGCTATGCAGAGATAAAGAATGGATAGACCCTCGCAATTACCAACCCTTGTATCCAATACCTTATGTAAGGATATATATTCAAGACCACCTTTCTGGACATATTGAAATTTCAATTCCTTAAAAAGGATACTATTAATGGTTTTAATAATCTTTTCTGGCTCTTTTTCATCATTCAGAACTGTTTTAATATTTTTAATAATAGTATTTAGCTTTTCAATATACTGTTCTCTATCTATTTCCGGGTAGGATTCCTGGGCAATTTTAAGGACAATTCTTGCAAGGCTTGCTTCCCGAGTACTCATTTCCCAAACCGGTTTTGCTTCTAAACCATCTGCAAGCAAATCTGATGAAGTAAAATCCAGGCTGGTAAAAAAACATTTGAAACCACAGATTGCACAGATACAGAGATTTTTTACCAAGAGAATAAAGAAATTATTTACATTTTTTATCTGTGTAATCTGTGGTTGTCTTTTCATTTTAATATGCATGCTTGTCTATAAATCCATTCAACAAGGTAAGCCAGATTATCTTTAAATCAAAATTTAGCGACCAATTTTCGATATAATAGAGATCGTACTCTATTCGTTTTTCCAACGATGTATTGCCACGTAAACCACTAACCTGAGCCCAACCGGTAATTCCAGCCTTCATCTTGTGTCTTAACATATATTTTGGAATAGTACCCTTAAAACTTTCTATAAAAACAGGTCGTTCAGGCCGTGGACCAACAATACTCATATCTCCTTTTAACACATTAAAAAACTGTGGTAGTTCATCCAGGCTGGTCATTCTCAGGAGTTTACCTATTCTCGTACGCCTCGGATCATCTTCTTTTGTCCAAACAGGCCCCGTTACCTGTTCCGCATTTATGAGCATCGTTCTGAATTTAAGCATATGGAATGTCTTTCCGTCCATCCCCACTCTCTCCTGCTTAAATAAGACAGGACCCCCGGAAGTTAATTTGACCATTACTGCAATAACAAACATAAGAGGACTTGCAAACGTTAAGATAAGAGAAGCAAAAATAATATCTAAAAGTCTCTTTACAATAATATTCCATCCGTAAAGAGGTGTATCGCGCAGGCTAATAAGCGGCATACCCTCAAATTCACTCACGCTACCACGTAAAGTAACGAAATCGGAGATATCGGGCAAGACCATAATACTAACCATCTCATCACCAATCCAATCCAAGACTTCCTTTAACTGATGATGTACAGAGAAAGGTAAGGCGACAAAAACAATATCAATCTTATGCTTGCTTATTAAGGCGCGGGCATCTGAATACTTTCCCAAAACAGGTATTCCTTGTATTTTATTTCCAACACTATCCATATCATGAGTTAGAAATCCGGATATCCGAATCCCAAGTTCGGGATGTTTCTTTAATTTGTTTACAAGATCTTGACCCAACTTTTCCGTACTAATAATTAAAGCATATCGTAAATTATACCCTTGCCTCCGTAAAAAACGAAGGAATTCCCGAAACATGATACGCGTCAAACTAAGGAATACCGTATTAATAAGCCAAAAGTAAAAAAACGTCAACCGGGAAAATTCATATTGGCGAAAGAGAAATGTCAGTGAAATGATGATCAATGTGGCAAAAGTAGAAGATTTACTGATATCGATTACCTCAGAAATTTTCGTGGAAATTCTCCGTGGACGATATAAGCCAAACATCTTAAATACCACACCCCACAGGGGAATCATAAAAATAAGGAGAGTAAGATAGCTTTTAAGGGGTGGAATTCCTTTATAAACCGGTACAATCCCGGAATAAAAGCGTAAATAATAGGAAAGCACCCATGAAAGAGAAATGATGAGCCAGTCCAAAAGCAGTAATAATGATTCGAAAAATTTGCTATGTTTTTTTAGCATAGGAATCTTTCCATGTATTGTTTAATTTTTTCTTTACATATCAGGCGATCAAAACTCTCAGCATGCTTCCTAATAGATAAAGGATCAAATAGAGATTTGTGCTTTTCAAAAAATCTTACAGCCTCTACCAAAGATTCAGTCGTTTGTTCTTTAAAAAATACCCCTGTTAGCGCTTTGGGCTGTTTTCGTATCATATCTCCTGGAAATTCAGGATAAGGATATATTCCTGCCACAGTCTCAAGCGCTCCACCTCTGGCAAAGGCAATTACCGGCTTACCACACGCTTGCGCCTCCAAGGGAACAATGCCAAAATCTTCTTCACCGGGAAAAACCAATGCCTTGCAATTCCTGTAATATTTCTTCAATGATTCATCCGATTGCCATCCTAAACATTGCACGTATTTTTTTGCCATGTTCCTGATCAGGTTATCTTCTTGCCCGCATCCAATAATAATCAAAGGTAAACGAAGTTCCTCAAATGCGCCTACAGCAATATCGATTCTCTTATACGGGGCAAAAGCCGATACGATAAGGTAGTAATCTCCTTCTTTTTGAATATCCGGAGGCGTATAAAAAGAACAATCTACAGGCGGATGAATAACCCTCGACGGCCTTTTATAATATTTTTTTATCCGATGGGCAACATTATGGGAGTTCGCTACAAAGTAATCCACCCGGTTACTGGCGGTAACATCCCACATCCTTAAATAATGAGCTACGGCAGGTATCAAAAGCCTCGAGAATAACCCTTTCTTATCGTTACTAAAATAGGTATGGTAATAATCCCATACATAGCGTATTGGGGTATGACAGTAACATATATGAATTGTGGATGGAGAGGTTATAATCCCTTTAGCCACACAGTGACTGCTAGACAAAACAATATCATAATCTCTCATATCGAAATTTTCGATTGCCAGAGGGAATAAGGGAAGGAATGAGCGGTAGCGGCTCTTAGAAAAAGGCATTCTTTGAAGAAAGGAAGTGTGTATCTTTTTGCTTTCTATCGTTTTCGAAACAGAACCATAAATGTGAATCAGGGTAAAAATTTCCGATTCCGGAAAAATCTCACAGAGGATCTCTAAAACCTTCTCTCCACCTCTCATCCCTGTAAGCCAGTCGTGAACTATTGCTACACGCACGATGTGCTCTCTTATTAAGTATTGTTTAGAAATACGTCTACTTATAGTAGCAAAAATTTACGTAAATAATAAGAGAAAGTCAAGAGTAAAGTACCTTAATATAGCCATTACTATCGGGGAAAAACAACTAAAAATAGAATATTAATGAATATAATAAGTATTTATTCCCCTGCGCCATTGGATTCAGGAGAATGTTATTGCATTCTCAATAATAAACCTTTACATTGAGAGTATGATAAACCAAATTACCCGAAACCTGAAAACATTCTTAATTTTTACCATAATCTTATACCTGTGTAGTAATACATATGCCGGGGAAGAGAGAAAGTATGAACGTCCGGGTCATCTTTTTAGCCCTTTAAAAATACCATTACTTGAAGACCCCGAACGAGATACATGGCAAAAACCGGAAAAGATATTACATGCCCTGGAAATTGGAAAAGGACAGGTCGTTGCAGATGTCGGCGCCGGTTCAGGGTATCTTACGGTAAGATTATCTGAACGTGTGGGAACAACAGGAACTGTTTATGCTGTTGATGTACAACAAGAGATGCTTAATTATATAAGCAAGCGATTACGTGATACAAGACTAAAAATGTAATTACTATACGGAGTGACATGAATAATCCTAAACTACCTGCTAAAGTTTTGGGTATTGCTATTTTATTAAGCACTTATCATGAAATAGCACAACCTATTGATTTTATGAAAAAAATCAAGCCGGCCTTAAAGCCTAATGGGAAATTGGCTATTCTCGAATTTACTGAAGAAAGCCCCATTGGTCCGCCCTTGCCATTTCGTTTACCCGAAGATATTGTTATACGTGAAATAATGCAAGCTGATTTTATATTGTCAGGAAAGCTTACATTTCTTCTGCCCTATCAATACTTTTTGATTTTCACTCCATCCCATGAATAAGTTACGCCAAAGGTTATTTAAACAAAAGGTCTTATTCCTTTCTCTAGCTTGTCTTTGTATCATCCTCACAAACTCCTGCACACAACTTCCACGTTACAGGGAAGAACTAAATATTATTGTCAGCCCTCACAAACTCAGTGTCCATTCAGGCTCTGAAGATACCGTATTCGTTAGCTTATTAAACAGGCAGGGAGAACCGCTTACCGGTATGAAAATTGAGGCTAGAAGCGCCTCTCCAACTGTAGCAACTGTTACACCAGGTGCATTCACTGACAAGGCAGGTAGAGCAACGTTTACCGTAAAAGGTATTTCTCCGGGTACTACTAAAATTATTATTTCTGTCAATGGATATAAGGCTGACATGGAAGTCGTTTTTGTAGAACACTGAAGAAAAAGTAGCATCTGTAATCTTCAAGATTTCATTCAATCAGAGAAAAAGGGCCGCTTTTTTTTTAGCGGCCCCATATTCTTATTTATTTCACTGATTGCTTAATCCATCACATCCTTTGAAAAAATTGTGTGTTTGCACCCTTAGTATTACAAACCGTTTAAACTTATTTTTCTAATATAAATACTACAGGAACAAGGCAATCAGTACCTGCCGTATATTCAACGACAGAAGACGTGCCACTCAATGTTACTGTATGCGTATGGACATCCCAGAGCTGCGGTAATGGCAAACCAGTACTCCCGTCCCAATCACTGGCAGCAACAAGAGGCCCGGCTATCTGTGTGCCATTAAAGGTCGTTATTTCATTGGATACAGTACTGTTATTATCATGTCCAGCGCCACGTTGTCCGTCAGCACCGCTCATCGTGAAAAGTCCGCTTCCGGATGTGGCTGCGTGAGTCAGGGTAAATGTTGCGACACCACCTGAAAACTCAGAGCCGCTTAAACCATCATAAATACGTACTATTTTGCCAGTTGTCGATTCATTACTATAGATAACAACAAGTGTTGCCCCATCAAGCCTTATATTTTGAGTTTCAGTCGGAGACCATGGATGTTGACCTGTAGTTGATGTTGCTCCATTAAAGAGAATAACAACTTCATAATCTTGATTTGGATTATCCTTTGGTATGTATTTAGTCACATTTGCTCTATAGGTATGGTTTCCCGTCATATTCCAGCATGGATCTGCATTGTCAGCTCTTTTGGTACCATTTACCCTATTGCCATTAAACAAAGCTGGAGATCCAACACTACCAGTCACTTTAGTATCCGAAAAATTCCAATAAAGAAGAGCCTTCTCAACAGTACTACCATCCGGAACCCCTCTTAATGGTATCCAGCCCGAAGTTCTGTTTCTTAATGCTACCCCGTTTGCAACATGACTTGCACCAGTAACAGCAATATTAGCGCTAAGTGTTTTTTCCAGAGCAGCAACAGCAGCAGATGGCGCATTTCCATCTACTACGCCCCCAGCAGCAAAGACTAAACTATTCTGCGCAGCTAACAAAGAACCTACCAATGCAAAAACAGACAAGATCATGCTCTTTTTCATTATTCCCCTCCTTTACAGGTCTAAGCACTTCATTAAAATAAATTTATTTTAACCGCTTACATAACAATGGTTTATTTTATCATAGTATCTCCTTTCTCTTTTAGGATTAGCTCTTGCTAATTAAATGTATAGGAATTTCAAAGCGATTCTATAGCGGCAAGGCGCGCCTTGCCACTACTGTTATAAAAGTAGCCGAAGGCCTAATTAAATAATCTCATCATTGAAATAGCGTAATCATCTTGCAACTATCCACAAAAACAAAAGCCTTACTTTAAAAATATATATTTAACAATATTTTTGAAGTAAGGCTATTTTTTTATTTGTAATTTTATAGGACATTTTCGGTAGTAAGGCCATCTTTTCTGTTTTGAGCTTATAAAGACCCTTTACTTTGCGTCCCCTGATCACTCAGGGTTTGCCTTTATCGTTATGGACTCCATGAGTTAAAGTGTCGGTTTTATAACATGTACAATATTTTATGTCAATTAAAATTTTAAATACCATGATTCTTGAATTAATCTAAAATTAT
>SULG01000081.1 GCA_005524015.1 Candidatus Jettenia ecosi | reverse complement strand
AAAAGAAATTAAGCTTTTACCGGCATACGGCGCGGCATTGACTAATATAACGTTTCATTAAAATGTAGATAATTAATTCATTGAAAATTCAAATTTACGCCATCGGTGTACTACGGGTTGCTCATTGATCTCTTGGACACCTAACACTATTCTTTTTTTCAGCTCCTCCCACGATGAAACTCTTATATGACGAAGAAAGATGCGCGCAATTTTGCTCAATAAGGTCTCGGCCAGGTTAAGCCATGGCCCATGCTTTGGGGTGTGAACAGAGATGAACCGTCCTGGCCGTGTTGCCAAATACGACCGCGTTTCCTGATATGATAATAAAATTTTTGCCCGTTGTATCTCTTGCGTGGGATCTGTACGTGTTCGGGAAATTCTGTTCAGTTCTTGCAATTCCTCATCATTACTACTGATGGAATGATGATAATATTGGAAGGGTTTGATAATGCTGATTTGGCCTTTAAACTTAGTCGAGGATTTGCTGTGGGAAACCACACCCATGGGTGTGTCAGTTACTATATATACTAAATAGACTCCTTTAGTTTTATCTTAACGGCTTCTATATCTTCGGGTGTAATATCCTGACTTTCTTTTAGCAAGCCGTAAAGAGTCGCTGAGGTATGAGTCTTAACTTTATGTTTTTTAGATTTTACCTGAGTTTTAAGAGCTTGTAGCTTTAACTCTAATGATTTGATTTCGTTTAATAAAGTTGAGTTATGCATAACGGTCGTCCTTAAAATTTTAACAGATTTAATCTCATCATAATGATTTTTCACAAGACCATCTGAATTTTACTCTGATAGTAGGAAATAGTCAATGAGGATATAGTATCCTGTTGAGAGAATCAAAGGGTTGTATCTTAAAAAAAGTATAAGCTTTTACAGAAATTTCAAAGCTGTAGAACAAAGCGGTTACTTCGTTATGAGCAATATGGCGGGTTCTGGTTTGCAACCTAATGTCATTTTATAGTTAAAAGCGTCTATTTTTCGAAAATAAGTAAAAATTTTCTTACGAATACGCTGAACATCTGTTATCCATAAAAGTATGAAAGATTTTTTGAGTTTAGAACAGCGTAAAGATCTCAGAAGAATGCACAAGAAAGAACGATCTCGCCGTAACGCAGACCGGATTAAAGCCATCCTTCTCCTGGATTCAGGGTGGACTCATGAGCAAGTAGCAGAAGTACTCTTATTAGACGATCAGACAATCAGAAATTACGAAGCAACTTATCTGTCCAAAGGAATAGAGGACCTTCTCTCTGATAATTATACAGGATGCGTAGCTAAGCTCATTCCTGATCAGGAAGAACAATTAAAAGAACGCCTCAGAACCCATCTCTATCGCACGGCAAAAGAGATTGGAGAGTATGTGAGAGAAACCTTTAGGGTAAGTTATACCCCAGAAGGGATGGTACATACTCTTCACCGACTCGGATTTATCTATAAAAAGACTACCCCGGTTCCTGGCAAAGCAAATCCACAAGCACAACAAGAATTCCTTGCTCAATATCAACACCTCAAAGAGACAAAGGCACATTCAGATAAGACTTCTTTATCGATGGCGTTCGTCCTCACTACAACTCTCTGCCTGCTTACTCATGGATAGAGAAAGGGACAACCAAAGAACCGCCGACCAATACCGGCAGAGAGCGGATAAACCTCAATGGAGCGCTTGATACAGAAACTCACGAAATCATTCTGAGAGAAGACGCTAGCATTCATGCACAATCAACCATAGAACTTCTGGGAGAACTCCAGAGGAGAAATCCTCAGGCATCTACTCTGTATGTTATTGCAGATAATGCTCGCTATTATCGGGCAAAAGCAGTACAAGAGTATGTAAAGAATTCCCGAATACAGCTTTTGTTCTTGCCTCCCTATTCTCTCAATTTAAATCTTATCGAAAGGGTATGGAGGTTCTTTTACGAAAAAACCCTTTATAACAAATATTATGATACGTATCAGAAATTTAAGACAACGTGTTTAAGCTTCTTTCAAAATATCAGTCTCTATCGAGAGAAATTACACACTCTTTTGGCTGAAAATTTCCAAATTATCGGTACTCAAATCTCGAAAACCTGATTTATTTCACTATATTTACGGATAAGATCTAAGTTCATGGCCCCCGACATACAGCCTACGCACCGGCGGTAATGTACTATAGCGAAAATCCCGTCCTGCGGAGCGCCTTGTTAAGCCTTTTTCATTTCAAGCAAACTTCTTTTGATATGTTTCATTGAATATCGTGTCCGCCAGCCATTTCTTGAAGCTTTGATTATCCATAAATTGCTTAAAAAGCTCTGTGTGGTCTGTTAGCATCTCTACAATGACCCTCTCAAGAGCCTTACCGTGTTCAATTCTTGCATTTTGTTTATCATTTTGATTCATGGCGTTTTGATAGGCTTTATCCGCAGATACTTTTTCCGGCAGTTCTTCCGCAATAATTTTTCTGATTTTATCGGCGTCTTTCCAGTCTATGTTTCCAAACTGATCATTAAATGCCTTGATAATGTAACTCAGGCAGTCAAATTCCGGGTCTGCTATTCTACCTCCGCCGTCAATTAAAACAGGATCAATCTCTGCATTATCGTCGGCCAACGGGATTTTTTGAACAGATTGTATCTCCACTATAATAATGGAAAATTTATTGTTACGATGCTGGTCGCCAATCTGATCCAGCACAAAGGGGAATTTCTGAATCGTGGTGATGACGATCTTCTTTCCCTGCTCCAAAAATAAGCGAAGCTGTTGAGATCCTTCGGTAACCGCGCCGACAATGGATGAAACCTGCGCAAAGCGTTTGATGTTATCGCGAGAAGCTGCTTGTCCAGAACCCGGCGGTCGGTAACGACAATAATCGTGTCAAAAAGGGCTTTGCCGTCTTTTTCCAATCCGACAAACTGGTGTGCAAGCCAGCTTATGGAATTGCTCTTGCCGCTTCCGGCAGAGTGTTGAATAAGGTAACGCTTTCCGACCCCATCGACAGGAGCCGAATCAAGGAGTTTTCTTACCACGTCAAGCTGGTGATAACGCGGAAATATCTGTTCATATTTTTTCTTGCCGGTTTTCTCATCTTTCTTTTCTATGATCTGGGCATAGTTTTCTAAAATATTGGTAAGGCTATCTTTCTGTACAATCTCTTTCCAGAGATAATCGGTTGCAATCCCGTTGGGGTTCGGTGGATTTCCGGCGCCATCGTTGTAACCTTTATTGAACGGCAAAAACCATGACGCCTTGTCTTTCAGATGGGTACACATCCGTACTTCGTGATCGTCAACGGCAAAGTGCACCACACATCGGCCAAATTGAAATAAGAGTTCGCGGGAATCGCGATCACGCTTGTATTGCTGAACAGCATCTTCCACGGTCTGCTTGGTGATTTTGTTTTTCAACTCAAAAGTGATCACCGGCAGGTCATTAATAAAAATCGCCATATCCAGGGCACGCTTCGTATTATCCATACTGTATTGCAATTGGCGTGCAACGCTGAAAATGTTCTGTTTGTATAATTCCTGTGCCTTGAGGTTTTGCTCAGAGGGCGTTCCGTAAAACAGTTCTATCTTTACTGGTCCATCCTGAACACCGAGACGAAGCACATCAATTACACCCCGCCTGGCGATCTCACCCTGCAAGCGATGCAGAAACCTGGTGCGTTTGGGTGTGTCCTCACCAGGAGAAAATGCTTCAAAGGCTTTGGGCTGAGTTACCTTTACAAACTCCATCAGTTTGGCAAGGTCAATGGCGTGTTCGCGGTCGTAGTCTTTGGGGTCGCCCCGCACATAATCTGCATCGTTTATGAGAGAAGTGATGATGAGGGTCTCAAGACCTTTTTCTGACATATCAGTTACATGCGTCATAAGTTATACTCTCTGAGGTAACAAACGAAAATGGGCGAAAACAGAACGGCTGAATTTGATAATGCAGAAATATATCCACCGATTTCTTCCGGGCAGTCATTGTCTTGTTTAAACTCCAACCATTCTGTCTCAGAGGGAAGTTTGCGCAGTTCATTCACAAGCCCGGCAATATAGTCTTGGGAATAGTTGTTGGTCACTCTTCTGCCTCCGCTGTTCCCAATGCCTCTTCGCCTTCGGGTTCTTCTATTGATTCATCAATTGTATCATCAATGTCAGCAATGTCGGGAATAGCAATATCCCGCACATCTGTTTTTCCCGTTACCACATCAGAAATGAGCCGCGTGCGGTATTCCTGCATCAGGGAGATTTCCCGCTCGATACGGGAGATGGCGAGGTCAAGGGCATTTAGCTTTTTTTCAGTTACCAGAACAATTATTTCTTGTTCTTCATTTTGCGGTAATATAATAAGTGAAGAACCAAGCTCCTCTTTATTAAGATGTGGTTGTGCAGCTCTCATACTTGCCTGAATGAGCTGGTCATCACGTAAGTATTTACTTAAAAGGGCTAAGGCTACATATTCTGGCATTGCTTTAAATACGGTCATAACCATATCATAGCCTGCAACAGAACCAGTGAATTCCTTTGGAACAATCGCCGAATCTGCTGTGTATGCACCGCTTCTTACCACAATTATCTCACCTTCACTTAAAACTGCATTACGAGAAGCCGGAACGTTGTTAATATTAATTCTTAGCAAATCCTTAACGACAATTTTCCCATGATCTACATTTGTTGCTCTGATAAGCGGTAATCCATCTTCTTTTTCTTTTGGCGGTTGTCCTAAACCATATCGAATGTGTGATACTGATTTACTCCTTTTCACCTCCCACCCTTCCGGCACCTGCCCCAGCCATGCCACGCTGGAGTCTTTATATTTGGGGTATGGTCTCAAATTCATTATTTATCGCCTTTATCCGCAGATTACGCAGATTCACACAGATTAGTATCTTTAAGGTAATTTGTTTTTATTCTTTTATCTGCGCCCATCTGTGTCATCTGCGGATTCATTCTTTTTTCAGGGTAGGATTTGAGGTTCGTTCCCCACCACCCTTGTCCGCCGATTGCGCAGGTTCACGCAGATTAAAGACAAATCTTTTATATTGCAATTGCCGGGTTCCAAAATTAAGCAAAAGCCCCTTGTTTAAGCCAGATGCCTTTAAATAATTGATAATTTGTGATTCTTCATTACCGGATAATTGCTGCAGGGCTTTCAGTTCAACTATTATATTACCAAAACAAACAAAATCCGCTTTATAGAATATCTTCATCTCCTGACCGCGATAAAATATCTTGAATTCCTGCTCCCGAACATGCGGAATTCCTTGCCGGGAAAACTCCCTTTCTAAGGCTTCCTGATAAACAGCTTCTAAAAAACCGTTGCCTAATTCACGGTGAACAGCCATTGCAGCGCCAATGATTGCGTAGGTTTCTGAATCTTTCTTATCTGTGCCCATCTGCGGATTCATTATCCATCCCCCACAATCTCATTCAACAACCCATCCGTCTCTTTCTCAATGGTGCAAATATCCTTCATGATTTCCTCAAGCGTTCGCATCTGGACTGGTTTGTAAAAATAACGGGTAAAGGAAACTTCGTAGCCAATCTGGGTTTTGTTTTCATCAATCCATGCGTCTGGCACATAGGGTAATACTTCACGTTTGAAAAAGGCTTTAATGCCTCCCTCCTCTAAAAGAGGAACCTGCTCTGTGTCCCGCAAGTTGGTATCCGGTTCATACTCTACAAGACATTTTTTACCGCCAATAGTCCTTTCAAACAGGCCTTGCAGAGGATCTGCCTTGCCTGATTTGTGGATTTTCCTGATTACCGGAATGCCATTTTCATCAACTTTTCCTTCGGCAACAAGCGTCTTTATTTCCTTTGGAGAATAGGCTTTTCCGGGATCAATATCTTTTAGCCTCAAAGGGCGTTCAACCGTAATTTTGTAATAGCCAAAGGCTTCATTAGGGAAGATTCTGGACTGCTCGGTTTCTCTGGGATTTACAATCAAATCGGAAATCTGCTGAATCTGCTCTGCTGAAAATTCACAATTCTTTTTACCGAGATTCTTGCGTAAAGGGACAAACCAGCCGCTTGCATCAATGAGTTGGACTTTGTCTTTTCGTTCTGGACTTTTCCGGTTGGATAAAAGCCAGATATAGGTAGCAATGCCGGTGTTGTAAAACATGTTTTCCGGCAGGGCTATGATTGCTTCAAGCCAATCATTTTCTATTATCCAGCGTCTGATATTGCTTTCCCCTTGCCCAGCATCACCGGTGAAAAGGGATGACCCGTTATGAACTTCGGCAATACGGCTTCCAAGGGCAGTATTGCTTTTCATTTTGGATAGCTTATTTACGAGAAACAACATCTGCCCGTCGCTGGAACGGGTGATCATCTTGTATTCAGGATCACCCTTATAGTTGATCACAAATCGGTGGTCTTTGATTTCGCCTTTGCCGCCCATGCGCTCCTGGTCGGTTTTCCAACTTTTGCCGTACGGTGGATTGGAGAGCATAAAGTCAAATTCACTTGACGGATGGCCATCAGCAGAGAGAGTTGAGCCGAACTTCATGTTGTCAGCTTCAGCACCTTCACCTTTCAATAAAAGGTCGGCTTTGAGAATGGCGTAAGTTTCAGGTTGTGATTCCTGCCCATAAAGGTGAATCGCAACTTCTTTGCCGTGTTCTTTGGCAAGCTGCAAGAGGGTATCTTCCGCAACCGTTAACATACCTCCTGTACCGCAAGCGCTATCATACACCAAATAGGTGCCTGACTCAATTTTATCGGCAACTGGCATAAATACGAGCTTCGCCATCAGCTTAATTACATCGCGGGGTGTAAAATGTTCTCCCGCCTCTTCATTGTTTTCTTCGTTGAAACGGCGGATCAATTCTTCAAAAATTATTCCCATGGAATGGTTATCAAGTGCAGGGAGGCGAACATTGCCATTGACATCAAGAACGGGGTTAGGGCTTAGGTTGATTTCTGTATTTGTGAATTTCTCTATAACCAACCCCAGAATATCCGATTCAATCATGGTGGGAATCTGGTTTCTAAATTTAAACTTTTCCAGAATCTCCTGAACATTCGGAGAGAAACCATCGAGATACGCCTCAAAATCAGCTTTGAGCTTTTGCTGCGAGCTACGGGATTTTAAGTCGCGCAGAAGAAAGGGACTCGTGTTGTAAAAAGCCTGCCCCGCAACCTGGCAGAGCGCAGGATGCTGGTTCGTGACCTTTGCGGCATCAAGCTGTCCTTTCATCTTTAGAACACCTTGTTTGTTAGGTTCAAGCAGGGCGTCAATTCTGCGAATTACCGTCATGGGAAGAATCACATCGCGATATTTACCACGTACGTAAACATCGCGCAGACAATCATCCGCAATTCCCCAAATGAAGTTTACGATCATATTGTGTTGCGCCAAATCCATATCTTCTCCTGTGTTGGTTTACCGTGAATTGGAATTTTCAAATCAAACTATAGCATAAAGCTTCCATTTTTGGTAAATTCCAAGAGACGCCATACTTATTACTGCCAGAAGAGGGATAACCTGTCCATTTTACAAAGGCGTAGGCGGGATACTTTTGAAGATTTTCGGACAAACAACACACACAACAAAAAAGTGATTGTTGTTGCATTTGGATGAATGACAATTGATTATTAAACACTATCAAAACAGCGTTGCGTTTGCATGACAGCTCACGTTCCAGACCCAACTTTTCACACCCTTCCGACTCGTTGGATTAGGTTTGTACTGTAGACAGTAAAATCCCTTTATAAGGGTAACTGGGTAAGTATGATAACACTTTACAGGAACAAATCAATACAAATTCATTTATATGAAAATACATCTAAACGAATGAATTTTATTACGAGTCCAGAAGAAATGACAGAAAATGCAGATCAAGCGTTTTTTACTACATATAGTATTTATTGTTCAAACACGCTGAATAGTTGCCTCGAAAGAGCATCACGCGTGATAGCCTGTTGATGCATATCAGGGTATGGACGTCACATTATCATGAGCCGCTATACCCAGCCGGATAAGGATGTTTCCCTCCTTTTAGCACAACTGGGACTGGCGCTTCCTGAACAACCGCCGCTCAGGGTTTATGCATTAAGACAAGTCGGTCTGTAGTGCCGCCTTTTTCCATGACCCCTTGGATTTACTGGCTCAACGGCTTGTCTACCCCTCGAATTGCAAATGTTGGGTTAACAGGGGACTGGCAATGCTCTCAAAGTCATTCAATCTTGCTGTTAGAGAGTGGGAATGGGTGAAAAAAAACCCCTGTTTCCAAAGTATCAAAGGAAAAGGAAAACAATGAATCAAGTAGCACTTGACGTCTTGATGCAGGGGCTAAAAGTGAGGAGTATTAAAAACGACTTGGTATTTTCTGGTAGCGCAGGGACCAAGATCGATGGTAGGAATCTGGAAAGGGCTCTTGATAGTGTCTCAAAAAAGGCAGGCATTAAAGATATAACTCCACATACCTTGCGGCGTACCTTTGCTACTCGTATGGCACAAGGAGGGATTGATATATATAAAATAGCAAAGCTATTAGGTCATAAAGATATTCGGATGACGCAAAGGTATGCACATCACCATCCGGAGAGTTTAAGGGACGGTGTTCAGATATTAGAGCTCGGTCACAATTTGATCACAATTGAGGGAAACCGAGAAGTATCAAATGCCTGAAATCCTTGATTTTATTGGTGGAGCTGAGGGGATTCGAACCCCTGACCTTTTGAATGCCATTCAAACGCGCTCCCAACTGCGCCACAGCCCCACCTATATATTCTATCGCAAGTATTTAACCACGATTTACACGAATACTAAGCCGTAGTTAATATCAGGTTATAAAAATAACATGATCAGTAAAGATTGTCAAGGCTTTTCAATCGGAATTTCAATTGATTAAGTATGAAATTCTGATAAAATTTCACTTTCTTTGACGATATCTCAAAAAGAATTACAGTAATTTAGGCAATAGATCCATTGACATAGAGGTACAGGATTGTATTTTAAATTGTATCTGTCCGTTTTATCCATGTTTTTGTGCTTCTATGATTCAAGTTTAAGGAGCTTTGGATGGCAAAGAGGGAATATAACTTCACCGATATTGAAAGAAAGTGGCAGGGATTTTGGGAAGGTTGCGGATTGTTTCGTGTTGATGAGAAGAGCAGGAAAGAGAAATTCTACTGCCTGGTCATGTTCCCGTATCCTTCTGGTACCCTGCATGTAGGTCACGGCAGAAACTATATCATTGGTGATGTTGTCTCACGATACAAGATTATGAAGGGATACAACGTGCTTTCGCCTATTGGTTGGGATGCCTTTGGTCTTCCTGCGGAAAACGCAGCTATCAAGAGCGGTGTTCATCCTGCTCTCTGGACAAGAGACAATATTAAGGCTATGAAACGCCAACTGCAGCGATGGGGGGTAGGCTATGACTGGGATAGAGAAGTTACTTCCTGTAACCCCGATTATTATAAATGGACACAATGGATATTCCTTAAACTTTACGAGAATAATCTGGCGTATAAAAAGAAGGCAGCCGTGAACTGGTGTTCGTCATGCGCTACCGTCCTGGCCAATGAACAGGTTGTGGATGGTTGCTGTGAACGCTGTGATACGCCTGTCCGGCAGCGCGATCTTGAACAATGGTTTTTCCGTATCAGCCAGTATGCGCAAATAGTACTGGATGATATTTCTTTATTAGAAGGCTGGCCTGAACGGGTAAAGACCATGCAGGCAAATTGGATAGGCAGAAGTGAAGGTATTCGTATTAATTTTACCTTAGAAAATTCTGATACGATAGTACCATGCTTTACCACACGCCCTGATACACTCTATGGTGTTACCTTTATCTCCCTGGCGCCAGAACATCCCTTTGTTGATGAGTTGATTTCCGGCACTCCTCAGGAAAGAGCCATTAAGGATTTTATAGAAAGGGCACGCAGTCAGGGTATGGTAGAACGTACGGCTGAAGGGACAGAAAAGGAGGGGATGTTTACTGGTAAATATGTTATCAACCCCATCGATAAGAGTAAAGTACCCGTCTGGATAGCCAACTATGTTCTTATGGAATATGGCACGGGAGCTGTTATGGGTGTGCCTGCTCACGATCAGCGGGATTTTCTGTTTGCGAGGAAATATCATCTGCCGGTTAAGGTTGTTATTCAGCCCAAAGAAGGGGAATTAAGAGCCGATACAATGGATGCGGCATATATCGATAATGGTGTCCAGGTCAATTCAGGATTTTTTAATGGTATGCCGAATACAGAGACGATAAGAAAAATTCCTGAATATCTTGAATCGAAAGGATTCGGTGCAAAGACAGTAACCTACAGGTTACGGGACTGGCTTATATCAAGGCAGCGTTACTGGGGAGCGCCTATTCCCATTGTTTACTGTGAAAAGTGCGGTACAGTGCCTGTTCCTGAATCACAACTTCCGGTAGTATTGCCTGAAAAAGTAGAATTTAAGCCTCACGGCATGAGTCCATTGGCAGAGGTGGATTCCTTTATGAATACGCAATGTCCGAAATGTTCCGGGGCGGCAAGGCGGGAGATCGATACGATGGATACGTTTGTGGATTCAAGCTGGTATTTCCTCCGATATCTTTCTCCTAAGGAAGCGGATCGGCCTTTTATTCCGGAAAAAGTTAATACATGGTTACCTGTAGACCAGTATATTGGCGGTGTTGAGCATGCGATCCTGCACCTCCTGTATTCCCGTTTCATTACCAAGGTCCTTTACGATCTTGGATATATTACGTTTAAAGAGCCTTTTCAACACCTCTTTACTCAGGGTATGATTATCAAGGATGGCGCTAAAATGTCAAAGTCAAAAGGTAACGTCGTGAGTCCTGATATCCTTATTGATAAGTATGGAGCAGATACCCAGCGTCTCTATATCCTTTTTATCGGTCCGCCTCAGAAGGATGCTGAATGGAACGACCGTGGAGTTTTAGGCGCTTATCGGTTTCTTGGCCGTTTATGGCAAAAAATTACTGATTATGAAGAAGTTTATGCAAAAGTATTGAAAGCAGATATTTATATCCAGAAACTTTCAAATCAGGCGAAGACCCTTTACCGTCAAACAAATCAAACCATAAAGAAGGTCACAGAAGATGTAGAAACCTCCTGGCATTTTAACACAGCGATTGCTTCTGTAATGGAGTTACTCAACAACATAGATTCGTTTCATGTTACCATTCCGCAGAACACTGAAGAAGAACTTGATTTTCATGTCTTCCGCCATGCCATGGAGACTATTCTTTTGTTAATGGCTCCCTTTGTTCCTCATATTTGTGAAGAATTATGGGAAGTTATGGGGCACAAACCAAGCATATTCCGGCAACCATGGCCTACGTATGACAAAAATGCTATCCATGAGGAGATGATAGAGATTGTTATTCAGATCAATAGTAAGGTCAGAAGTCGTCTATCGGTGCCTGTCGATATGAACAACGATGAATTGAGAAGGTGTGTACTCAATGATGAACGCATTACCGCATTATTGGATGGTAAGAAAATTATCAATACCGTTATTGTACCGAAAAAACTCGTAAATATTGTGGTAAAATAGATGAGGTTTTTGTTTGGTAGTAAGGGCAACAGCTAGTTGCCCTTACTACCTATGCTAAAATAAATTCAATATTTATTTATCAGTATACACCAGGGCGCCGGTTTTACATGCCTCTACACAGGCCATAGTATCAAATCCCCTGCAATCGTCGCAATTGAAGGCAAAATTGAGCTCAGCGTTCTTGGTTATTGCGCCAAAAGGGCATGCCTCTACACAAGCCCAGCAGCCGACACATTTTTTTGTATCAATGACCACATTACCATCTTCATATTTTGTGATAGCGCCATATTCGCAGGATGCCATACATTTGGGTTTTGCACAATTTTGGCATACCGTCATATGTGGCCTGTCTTTTCTTATGGATACCTGTAACCGGTAATGGGATTTCGGTGTTTCTGTAAAAGCGTCGTATAGATTTCCTGATGCAGAATGGCGTACAGAACATTCCATCATGCACTGCTTACACGTTATACATTTGTCTTTTATGAATTTCTTTTTCATGATGAGACTCCCTGGATTTGTAAAATAATTAATAACCATTATTTTATAAAATTGTACAATAAGCTGCAAATAAATTATCTCCTTTTTGTCATATTTTTACTCTTATACGATGAGAGGTTATCAAAACTTATTCTTGTGCAATAGTTCTGATATTCTTTAATATATTTGGTAAGTAAGAGGTTGATGAAAATTGATGATATTTATTTAAGCGACCATGATTTTTTTAATCCTTCTTCACCCAAAAGTTCATCAGTACGACCGCACGCCTCTGATTATGGAATAAGTAAATATTATCAATTATGGGGAAATCAAATAAGCCTATCCGGAATTCCACTGTTTTTATATCCAATGCATGATTTGATCCTTGTTTGGAAATTAAGTACCTGACCACAAATTTTCATACATTTATTTTTGTTCCCAGGTGTTTTTAGTATACAAATATTTATGTCCAGGTACTTATACAAATTCACTTTCAAATATTAAAAGATATCCCAATGGAATCCTGCCAGGTATAGCATATATATTTCATAATATATTTATTGTTTGAAAGCAAATTTGTATTACTTACCCGACTTATTCCCAAACTCTGTTTGGGAATATACGTGTCCGAGAAACCCTGTTTCTCGAATTATAGTATTTCAAGGATGAAACCGAACATATCCTCAACAGAGGAAAGACTATCCCGCCAGTCATTGCGAGGGTCTTGTCCGAAGCAATCCTTTGCAAGTTTCAGAAGAGATTGGGAACAAGCTATTTTTCAATTGCTTGTGCAATAGATTTACTATATGTTGAAAGTGAAGTTGTTCAGGTAGTCGAAAAGATCTGATTTGGCAGAAAGATAGGTAATTTTTGAGTATCTTGATGTATAGGAATTCCAAACAAACTACGTAGTGGCAAGGCGCGCCTTGCCACTACACGTCTTTACGATTGAAAAGTTGCCGAATGCCTAATTAGTTACATCAGTAATTGATAAAGATAATTTCTTAATCATTGAAACGAAAGGAGATGGAAATGCGTCGACATTCTTATAAAAAGATGATGAATAAGATGACGGTAGTTGTAATCATTGCGTTTCTTGGTTTCATGCTCATTGCAACAAAATGTATTGCAGCAGGAAAAGAGGGTGAGGGCGTTAACAATGTTAATAAGTTGAAGTATGCTGATCCCATCAAGGATATTCACCTATATCTCTGCGCATTCCATATTGCCAAGAACAACCCTGATCTGGCGATAGAGGCTCATCACTATTGTTCGATGCGGGATCTTAATATCCGGGATGGCGAACTTCACCAATGTGTCGTATACGACTCCAAAGAAGCGCCTGCCAAGCTTCTTGGTATAGAGTATATTATTAGCGATAAAACCTATCAATCGCTCCCGGCACAGGAAAAGAAGTATTGGCATCCTCATGCTTATGAAATAATATCCGGACAACTCATTGTGCCGGATTTATCTGACATGGGTGACAAGGCGCTTGAAGGTTTTATTACGAGCTGGGGTAAGACGTTTCATACATGGCCTGACCCCAGCACTGATATTCCACTCGGCGAACCGCTCCTGATGTGGTCGGCCGGGGCTGACGGACAGATTAGCAAAGAGATGATAGACAAACGCGATAAACAATTCGGTATTTCTTCGGATGATCTGCGTGAGCGGAGAAGGATATATGGTTATCAGGTTCCGAAAGTGGAAGTGCCTAAGTCTCCTGAGGAGATTGGCCGGCAGTGGACTGGTAAGGGACCAGATAAACCAAAGAAGTTAAAATAAAAACTCCAGAAAGAATGAGTATGCTCATGGAAAAAGATTTTGCTACGTTGTTAAAAATGCCAGAAGATAAAATTGATTGGCGGTTCTTGTTTGATAGCTAAGGAGGATACTATGGCAATTGAATGTAGCAGATGCGGACATAAAAGTACTTTTTGGCAACCAAGGGCGGTATATTCCTGTAAGGCTTCTCATTGCCAGGCGCATAAGTATCCTGTCTGTGCAAAATGCCTGATCGAAATGGGGGCGTGCAAAGATGCGTTTGGCACTCCAGAGAGATGTCCGGTCTGTAACGTTGGTGAGTTAAAGTATCTCGGCAATACTTAATTCCGGGAATGCTGTACTTCATGAATAGGTTGGTTCTCGTATCTCAACTTAGCCTACCAAACTGTGAGGAATGTTAAGCGGTAAAGCTATAGTACCCCCCTATATGAAACTGAATATACCACAATTCAATCCTGAAGGGATGATATCTCAATACAGGTATCCCATGTCACCCCTTCGGGGTTTAAAATCTTTTCTCTGTTTTTTCCTATAATCATAACATCCCTACGGGATTAGGAAGGAAAAAGAAATTAGGTTAGATTTTAAAACTGACATTCGAGAGGTTTTCTTTTAAGCTAAGCTGAAGAACTATTTTTTAACGGTTGGTTGATAGATTGCACCATCAAAGGCGAAATAATTTCTGAATCTTTTTCAGAAGAAATACCCGTTGCATACAACACCCCAAACCGACTTCCTCCATTTGATCCAGCCAAAATACGGCATAAGTACCTGACTATAAGTTTTTGTATATTCCTCGTCATCAGCAGAAGCCAGAAGATAGAAGAATATCGTGCATGAGGAATTGTGTATCCTGTCTTCCGGATTCTGCCTTCTGAATTCTATATTCTGTTGACAAAGAGAATATACAAAATTTGTGGTCAGGTACTTACAGCCTTATCCTACATCTTTCCCGATTCATTATCATCATTAAGAATGATTGTTTGAGTTATACTCGCAGATAAACACATTTGAGACCACAAATGGCATAGATTATGCTAAAAATTCTAATCTCTGGTTGTCCTTGAAATCTCATTCATTTTAAAGACACACAATAAGGGTTTTTAGGGGGGTTATCTTATGAGAATTGCCATACTATCGCCATCAAGCAGGTTCATGCAGCATCACAAATCTTGCAATTCAGGGAAAAATGCCATTTCACTCTTATCCGAAGGTTTAATAAAACGGGGAGTGGATGTCACACTCTTTACCAGCAGTGACTTAGAAACAAAAGAAAGACTCGAATCCAACTGCTCAATTCCTTATAAAGAAGAAAACCACCTTAACTTTATAGCCTGCGTATCCTCTCATATGGTTAATGTGTTGAAAAAGGCTGGAGAGTTCGATTTAATCCACAATTACTTTAATCTCGTGCCTCTCTTTTACCGCCGCCTCATTAACACTCCGATGGTTACTACAATTCATGCTCCTTCTTCGGACATCTTATCTCTTTTTAAGGAAGATGAAGGTCGAAGCTATTACGTTTCGGCGAGTATTGCCGGTCGCAACCCTTGCCTGGAGTATATCTCTACAATTTATGATAGTATCGATTTACCGTCATTTACGTTGAAAGAACAAAAAGAAAACTATCTTATATCCTTTGGTAATATCCATCCAAATAATGGTATTGAAGAGGCGATTGAGATTGCCAGGAAATCTGGTATGAAACTTGTCCTTACCGGTAATGTTTTAGACCAAACCTATTTTGAGAATGTTGTGCTTCCACAGCAGGGTGATCATCTCATAATTCATGGTGGAATGATAGATCAGGCGCTTAAGGATAAATTGCTGGGTGGCGCCTATGCTTTTTTGCATTCAATTCGTTTCGGAGATCCTTTTGATCTGAGCATTATCGAGGCCATGGCATGTGGAACACCGGTTATCGCTTTTTCAGGGAGCGCCATGCATGAGATTATAAAAGACTGTGAAACAGGGTATATTGTTGAAAGTATTGAAGATGCATTGAATAGATTGAAACACATTTCCACAATTAATCGGACGCAATGTCGCCGATGGGTAGAAGATCGTTTTAGTCAGGATCGTATGGTGGAGGACTACCTTCAAGTATACAAGAAGATACTTGAGATGGAAAGACCACGGGCACACCATGCTAATCCTCCCTGGGGAAAGTGGGAGGTGCTATTGGATGAACCCACTTATAAGGTAAAGAGAATTACAGTTCTACCGGGAAACCGGCTTAGCTACCAAAAACATTTTCAGCGTGAGGAGTATTGGAATGTGGTCGGGGGCAAAGCATCGGTGACTATAGACGGAAAAGAGATATTGCTTAAATCAGGGCAAGCCATTGATATTCCCAAAGGGGCAGCTCACCGTGTAGCAAATCAGGAGCAATCTTCTCTGGTATTTATTGAGATCCAGCGCGGTAGCTATTTAGGAGAAGACGACATTGTCAGATTAGAGGATGACTACGGTCGTTCATAAGAGTAGCATCAGGAACCACAGATCACAATTTCGATTATTCGTGTTTAAATATAATATTGTACTATCACTATTTACTCCGCCTATCTTGATGTATAGGAATTTCAAAGCGATTCTGTAGTGGCAAGGCACGCCTTGCCACTACACGTCTTTGCGATTGAAAAGTCGCCGAAGGCCTAATGTAATGTTTAGGAATTTCAAAGTTTGTATCATAGCGTACGAAACAACCCCCTGAATCCCCCTTTTCTAAGGGGGACTTGAAGAAATCCCCCTTAAGAAAGGGGGCTAGGGGGTTGTCTCTGTTAGTAAAGAGGGTCAGGAGGTTATTTTTAACCGATATTTTCCGTATATTCAAAAAGTCGCTGCCAAAGGCAGCTTAATTTAATGTATAGGAATTTCAATGTTCTTTTGTAGGGGCGAACCTTGTGTTCGCCCTTGCCCTGCACAATCCAGAACGTTTGTGTTTGTTTTCGATTTGGGCGAACACAAGGTTCGCCCCTACAGAGGTGTTATAAAAAATTCCCCTCTTGGGAGGGGTTAGGGGTGGGT
>SULG01000080.1 GCA_005524015.1 Candidatus Jettenia ecosi | reverse complement strand
TTGTCTTTGTTGATAATAAAAGAATAAAAGAGATTAATAAGGCATTTCTGGGACATAATTATGCTACTGATGTGCTTAGTTTCGCTTATGATGAACCTTTCCTCTCCAAGGAGAGTCTGATGCCGTATAGTCAGCGTAAAACGAATCACCTTATACCTTCAGACGAAAAGGAAAAGAATCCTTTACCAGAGGATACTATCATAGGTGAAATAATAATCTCTGTTGAAATGGCTAAAAAAATAGCCCAAAAGCGCAGATATGCAGTTGAAGGAGAAATTGTACTTTATCTTATTCACGGATTACTCCATTTGCTTGGATACGATGACAAGCAAAAAAAAGAAGCAAAAGAAATGCATCGAAGAGAGAAAGAATTGCTTTTGAATTTTGGCTATAGTATTCCCGTGCCTAATTAAATGTTTAGGAATTTCAAAGTATTTTGTTTTCCCATGTCATTCCCACGGAACTTGTCCTTATGAAAATGAGGAGTGGGAATCCAGGTACTTTTTGAGGAATCTGGATTCCCGTTTACACGGGAATGACAAAATAACGCACATTCGCTGCCGAAGGCAGTTTAATTTAAAATTTTTCTATAAAGAAGTTTGTTTTCATAAACTATGTCTGTCTTAAAAACAGAGGCAATTGCACTGGGAAGGACAGATTACAGTAATTCCAGTCAAATAATTACTTTCTATACGCGTGACTACGGAAAGATCCGTACCCTTGCTAAGGGATTCAAGCGTTCATCGGGAAAGTACAGTTCGAAAGCAATTGATCTTTTAACGTACTATCAAATCCTCTTTATCAGGAAAGAGCATACATCGCTTCATCTCCTTACAGACGCTATTTTACGCGATAATTATCCGTTGTTTCGAAGTAATCTGGATAAATACTATAAGGCTTCGTATATAGCGGAGCTTTTAAATGAATTTACCGAGGAAAGCGATCCCAGTGAACAACTTTTTGATATTTGCTTAAATACATTAATCGGCATATCCATTGATGAAGATACTACCATACGATTGTTAGCCTTCGAATTGAAAATGCTGAGGATTTTGGGCTATCTGCCAGAATTGGGATATTGTGTGAATTGTAAAAATAGCATTGAGCAAATATCTAAAGTGCATTTTGATGCAAAAGAAGGAGGGGTTTTATGCAGGGCATGCCAGGGAAGATCTAAGAATGGGATTGTTATTCCTACTGGCGCTGTTCTCATTGCCGGCCGGTTAGTGAACTTCACCCTGCAAAGGCTGGAGCGTATCAGAATACAATCATCTATTTGTATTGAAATAGAAAAGATGCTGAGATATTATATCACTTTTGTACTGAATAAGGAGTTAAATTCCTGGAAATACATGAGTCTTTATTAAAGATATTTGCATGAATAAGAGGATGAAACTATACTATATTCTTTCTGTAGTATGCATTGTAAAATGTATAATGGCAACACCCTCCTATGGGAAATGGGTCTGGAATAAGGAAACAGGCTGGATGGAATCTCCTTCTACAGCGATTACTACCCTGGAACAACGGTATAGGTATGCGCTTTCTCTTCTCGTAGAACAAAAATACGTTAATGCAGTAAAAGAATTTGAATCTATTATTAAGACTGACCCTGCCTCTGAATATGCAGAGGTTGCTCAAATAAATATTGGATGGGCCTATTTTCTCAATGGCGATTACAAAAGGGCGCTAAAGGCTTATGAGAAGGTATTACAGAAACACCCTGGTACGAAAAGGACAAAAGAAATACTTGAAAAAGAATATCAAGTGGGTGTTGCTCAAATGGATACGAATGAAGAGGCAGCTATAGCTGTTTTTGAAAAGATTATCGAAAAGCATCCGCTCGGACCTATAGCTCCTGATGCACAGGTTAAAATTGCAGATGCTTACTTTAAGCTTGGTCAATATGAGGAAGCTCTTGATGCCTATGAGAAATTTTTGGAAAATTATCCGAAAAATGAATGGATTCCTTATGTGCAATATCAAATACCTCTTACAAGAGTGTACCACGAGAAACTGCAGGAGCGTAATTATGGTCTCCTCATCTCTGCGCGGGAGGGTTTTGAAGAATATTTAATCTCAAATCCACAAGGTGTGCATGTAGGGGATGCAAAGAGGATGATTGAAGAGATAAGAGCCATCGAGGCAGAACGGGAATTTAACATTGGAGACTTTTATTTAAGAGTCAGGAGGCCTGCTTCTGCCGCTATGTACTTTGAATTTGTGATAAACGATTTTCCCGGTACCATTTGGGCAGAGAGAGCGAGTGAAAGATTAGAATTCCTGAGAATGATAGAAGCTATAAAATAAAAGGGAAATGATACGACAAAATGATTATGGTAAGCTATTTCTTTACGCAAAAATTTTTTATGTTCCCGTTGTCGATGAAGCCAAACGTTATTTTAAACTCCTGTAAGATATCCATTTATTCCATTGCCTTTTTGTTGCTGTTTGTTATCCCGATGGGAGGATGCGGTTATTCGTCAAAATCGTTACTCCGTTCCAATGTTCGGAGTGTCTATATTCCAATCTTTGATAATGATACCTTCCGCAGAGGATTTGAGTTTGATCTTACGAAGGCCATCCGTGACCAAATATTAATGAGAACTCCTCTGAACATTGTGAATAAAGATGAGGCAGATTCTGTCTTGTTTGGAAAGATTACGAATGTATATGAAAATGTATTAATCGAAGATACGAGGGATAATATAGTCGAGAGCAGGGTTACTATCGGATTAGAAATCCGATGGATTGATAAGAGGACAGGAAGGGTTATTGTTGAGCGAAAAAATATCCACGCACCGGCAGAATTTATTGTTCGTAGAAATGAAACCCTTACTTCTGCCAGTAATGAAGCGTTTGTAAGGGTTGCCCGGAGTGTTGTGGAAGCGATGCAAGAGGATTGGTAATAATGCGGGAGGTAGCTATTGTAAATATTCCGAGAATAGTTGGATATAGTTATTTAGAGGGAGTAACATGCGAAATACAAAATACGAATAAGGCAGGTAAAGATAAACAACAACCAGAACAGAATGAGTCTTATGTGTTGAAGTTTGATAATCTCTCTCCCTATGCATATAAATTGCTAAAAAGCAAATCATTATGCAATAACTCCACGTCCCTGTTTGACCACTCAAACAAACTATTATATATTACCCGCAGGCAGCTTGAGTATAGTATGTCTTGCAATACAGAACAATCAGATGAATCAATTGAGCGTGCTATCGTGGATACTATTGATAATTTTAAAAAAGAATTCTTCGATATATCGTATCCCCGTGGCGTGTTACATCTTGGCAATAAAACACACGTTATGGGAATTCTCAATGTAACCCCAGACTCATTCTATGATGGTAAACGGTATACTATGCTGCAAGATGCGATTAGCCGTGCGCATAAAATGGTGGAAGAAGGGGCTGATATTATCGATGTTGGCGGTGAATCCACAAGACCAGGCGCCGACCCTCTCTCAGTGGCAGAAGAAATAAAAAGGGTAATCCCCGTTATAAAAGAACTATCAAAACAAATCCGTAAACCTATTTCTATCGATACCTATAAGGCAAAAGTTGCCGAGAAAGCAATTCATGCAGGGGCATCAATGATAAACGATATCGGTGGGTTGTTGAAGGATAAACAGATGGCAAAGATTGCTGCTGAAGCAAAGGTGCCCGTTGTCATTATGCATAAAAAAGGAACACCAAAGACTATGCAAAAACATCCCATACGGAAAAATTTATTATCGGAAATACTGGCATATCTGAGGAGATCTGTTTCTCTTGCAATTGATGCTGGAATAGAGAGGGATAAAATCATCTTAGATCCGGGTATTGGCTTCGGTAAGACATTGGAACACAATCTGGAGATATTGAAAAGGTTAAGAGAATTGAGAAGTATGGGATTGCCGCTCCTGGTTGGCACATCAAGAAAGAGGTTTATCGGTGCTGTTTTGAATGTTTCAGCTCAGGAAAGTTTATACGGAACACTTGCAACCCTGGCGGTCGCAGTTATGAATGGCGCCCACATTGTACGAGTGCATGATGTACATGAAGCTGTTCAAATAGTAACCATGTGTGATGCAATGAGAAATGTAAAAAACAAAAGGTAATCTATCAGAATATCGATAAAGGTTTTCCATGCCTGCGAAAATAGTTGAATTGTTTGAAAATGTAAACGTCTGGATGGTAGGAAGGTCGCTTGGCGAGATATTTCTTATCTATATGGTAGTTTATGTTGTCCTGAGAATTATGCAGGGAACACGGGGTACAAGTGTGCTCAGGGGTTTGGCATTCATTATCGTCATGATCTCTGTTGGTGTACTATTTTTTGTCAGAAAATTACAACTCTATACAATCGATTGGCTTATAACAGAATTTGTCCCTGTATTCATCATTCCCATAATTATCCTTTTCCAGCCTGAATTCCGGCGCGCATTGTTGCAGCTTGGCCAAAATCCCGTTTTTAAGGTATTTTTAAAACCAGGATACCAGGTAACGAACGAAATTATAAAGGCTATTGAGATTTTGTCTAAAGATAAAATTGGCGCATTAATTGCCATTGAAAGGGAAGTTGGCCTGGATAACTTTGTGGAAACAGGGACGAAATTAAATGCAGATGTCTCGAGTGAATTAATACGCACTATATTTTGGTCTGGCTCGCCTTTACATGACGGGGCAATTATTATTCAGGAACAAAAGATAAGCGCAGCAGGCTGTTTACTTCCCCTTACTGAAAATACAGAATTATCGAAGAGCCTCGGTACACGTCACAGGGCCGGCATAGGGCTTACCGAAGAGACCGATGCTATTGTTATTATTGTATCAGAAGAAACAGGTACGATCTCAACTGGGCTCAAAGGGGGGCTAAACCGGGGTAACGATGTAAAAGGGTTAAAGAAAATTCTCGATGAGCTATTTACCGAAAGATTTGGTGTAGCCAGGGGTGCTCAGGAATGATCAAGAAGATATTTACCGGTAATATCCTTACCAAGCTTATGGCGCTTGTTATGGCGGTTGCTCTTTGGCTTTATGCAATTAACCGGCATACAGGAGATGTAACAGAGGTAGTAAAACTGAACATTCTTGTTCCTCATGGTGTTGCGATAGTTGAACAAGACGCAGAGGAGATTACTATACATCTTCGCGGTCCACAGAATATTATTGATGGTCTAACGAGCATGATAAAGGAACAAAAAATTCAAGCAACCTATACTATAGAGGAATCCCGTACCGAAATCGAAGACCAGGAGAAACAGACGATTCTTATATCACGGGAACATCTGAATATACCAAATGATGTTAAATTAATGGGTTTGTATCCTGATAAAGTCGATGTAGTACTGAGCAAGCTCCAACAGAAGAGATTAAAAGTCAATATACAAAAGAAAGGCGAGCCTGCTATCGGATATAGTGTTGCGAATGAATTCGTATTTCCTTCTGAAATAGAAGTGACAGGACCTCTTAACACATTAAAGGAGGCTTCTTCTATCAATACGGTTCCGGTTGATATTGATGGGATTACTATAGAGCAGAATCGTACATTTCCCTGGAGGATCGGAATTGATAAGAAAATAACAGTTACAAGGGGTGATAAGAGTATTTCAGTGCCTGTCGAATGTAAAGAGGATGTAAGGGTATGGTTGCAGATCGTGGAGCAGCAAGATACAAAATTTTTTGAGAAAATAAAGATTAAAGTAATGAGTCCGGCAGATTATCCTTATGAGATTAAATTACAGGACGAATTTACGAATATAAAAGTAAAAGGTCCTAAACTTGTATTGGATAAACTGAACAATGAAAATATTTTGTTATATATAGACGTTACCTCTTTAAAACCACCAGGACCTTA
Organism: Candidatus Jettenia ecosi; assembly: GCA_005524015.1. Taxonomy (GTDB): domain Bacteria; phylum Planctomycetota; class Brocadiia; order Brocadiales; family Brocadiaceae; genus Jettenia; species Jettenia ecosi. The sequence continues at coordinate 11,008 of SULG01000080.1, read as the reverse complement.
TAAACAACCAATAAAATATGTTCTGCCTAAAAATGTTGAACTTTTTGATAAATTACCAGAGGCACATTTAGACATTCGGGAAACGGCTCGTTAATCAGAGGGAAAAATGATAAAGTTAGGAGTAAATATAGACCATATTGCTACAATCCGACAGGCAAGAAAGACGTTTGAGCCTGATCCGGTAACCGCAGCATCACTTGCGACTCTCGGAGGTGCAGATATCATTACTGTCCATCTAAGAGAAGACCGGAGGCATATACAAGACCGCGATGTGAGATTACTCAAAGAGATGGTGTTTACGAAATTGAATCTTGAGATGGCTGCTGCGCGCGATATAGTAGACATTGCAATTGAAATAAAACCAGATCAGGTTACTCTTGTTCCTGAGAGAAGGCAAGAGATCACAACAGAAGGTGGATTAGACGTTGTATCTCAAAAAGAAACACTGGTGGAGGTTATCAAGAGACTGAAGAACTCCGGCATAATGGTCAGCCTTTTTATCGACCCGGAAGAAAGTCAGATATCTGTATCAAGAGATGTGGGTGCGCAGTGTGTCGAATTGCATACGGGAAATTATGCCCTTGCAAGGGATGATGTATCAAGGAGTAAAATGATTGAAAGACTTCAGATGGGGCTAAAGATCGCTCAAAAGCTAGGCTTGCAGGTAAATGCAGGGCATGGACTAACGTATCATAATACTGGTCTCATCGTAGAATCTTTAGATGTTGAGGAACTGCATATTGGCCATAGTATCATATCACGTTCAGTTTTCGTAGGAATTCAGAAGGCTGTCTCTGAGATGAAGGAACTCATTATCAGGCATTCTTCACAGAAACAACAGTCCAATAGAAAGGATGACTATTAAGGAGCTTAGTGTAAAAGATATAAAAGTATATAAGCCATGATAAGATATCGAGAAATTAAACCCAGAATTATTTTGGACTAAAATTGTATATACTTGTTCTTATAGATAACTTAAGGAGAAATACTCCGTTGTTATTCTTTTCCTATTTACGTTTAATGAGGCTGCCTTTGGCAGCGACTCATGAAAAAACGGTGTCGATGTAGGGCAAGGCTTTACAGGCTGTCCGAGAATGCAATTACCACCTGCAACATATGCTATATGTTGCGTCTATTGCAATATTTAATCAATATACAGTACGGATTTGATCCGTAAAAACAATTCTCGGACAGCCTGTAAAGCCTTGCCCCCTCATAACTTGTAACACGATAAACTCGTAACACGATAGTCTTTTGAAAAACAACCCCATAGGGGTGAAATGTTTATAGAAATATGTGATAACTTAGCTCCATCGGAGCGGTATGTGACCTTAATACAGAAACACCATGCCGCTCCGATGGAGATTGATTGTGGCAGAATGATGTGTCTACAAACATTTCGCTCCTAACGGAGCTTCTCACGGTATTTTTTCAAAAAACTACCGTGTTACCATAACTCTCATAAAGTTATCTACACCATTAAATCTCTCTGCCTCTGTTCAGCAATAGATCCAGATAAAGATACATTGCTTTCACCTGTTGTTTTCAGAACATACCCGGGGAATTGTATCGGTTCATTAAATACCTGACCACAAATTTTTGTACATGCTCTTTGTCAACAGAATAGAGAATTCAGAAGACAGAATCCAAAGAAACGGTGTGACAGAGTATCAAGGTGTTTTTGTCTCATAATCCCGAAGGGATGGTATGATTATAGCAAAAGAGCAGAAGAAAGGATTTGAACCCCGAAGGGGTGGCATGGAAAACTCGTGGATACCGGTCATTGCCTGGGAATTTGCCGTTGTTTTCTGATAAGTATTTCACCCCTTCAGGGTTATTGATTTTGCGGTAATTCATTATCTATAATCATGACAGCCCTTCGGGCTTGAAATAGAGATCATCTTCATGGTAAGTACCTGACCACAAATCTTTGTACCTGTATCTTTGTATACAGGGGTTTTCAGTATGCAAATATTTATGTTCAGGTACTTATCCTCCTGGAATAAAGTCTGCATATCGGGAATTTCCATTGACAATTCATGTTGTTAAAGTTAGTATGCGATCACTTACATACCATAAAGATTTAAAAAATAAGTTTATTTATGAAAACAAAGGATAGAATTCTAAAAACCGGATTAAAACTCTTTTCTAAAAAGGGCTATCTTGGTGCAACGACAAAGGAAATAGCAAAAACGGCTGGTATTGCAGAGATTACCCTCTTCAGACATTTTCCTTCAAAGGAAAGACTCTTTGAAGAAGTGATTAATGCTTATTCATTTCTTCCGGCTCTTAAGGGACTTCTCCCGGAAATTGCAGAGTTATCATACGAAGAGGGATTGCGGATAATTGCAAAAAGATTTCTGGACTCACTTACCATAAGAAAAGGTTTAATACAGATAATGCACTCAGAAATACACCGGTATAGTGAAAAAATACACAGGATTTACCATTCCATTATTGACGAAGTATTTAAAACCCTCGCGTCATATTTTGCTGAAATGCAAAAAAAGGGGGTCTTGAAAGCTTTTGATACAGAATTAGGCGCAAGGGCATTCCTTGGAATGTTTTTTTCATATTTTGACGCAGAGAATTTCTTAATGCTGAAAAAATACCGGCGTACTGATACGGAAACTATTATCAGAGAATTTGTGATGATATTTGCCGGAGGGACAAAAAAATGAAACCATTCCTCGTCGCAAAATTCTGTTTTGTTTCAGGATGCATGGCCGTTATTGCTGCTTGTTCCCCTGGAACAACGGAAAAAGCCGGGATGCCGGAAGGTGTGCCTGTTACCGCTGCCATTGCAGCGCAAAAAGACGTTCCTGTTCAAATGTCCACTATTGGAAATGTAGAGGCTTATTCAACCGTATCGGTCAAAACACAAGTTGAAGGAGAACTGTTGCGTGTCTGTTTTCAGGAAGGTCGGGAAGTAGAAAAAGGAGATCTTCTTTTCATCGTTGATCCCCGCCCTTTTAAAACTTTACAGAGACAGTTTGAGGCCAATTTGGCAAGAGACAGAGCTCTGATGAATAAGGCAGAGGCTGATGCCGGTCGCTACGAGGAACTATTCAAAAATGGTGTTGTCTCCCAACAAGAATACGATCAATATCTTACTAATTTTGAAGCCCTTAAGGAGACCGTTAGAGCTGATGCTGCTGCTGTAGTAAATGCTAAACTACAGGTAGGGTACTGCTATATCCGCTCCCCGATTAATGGGCGGGTTGGAAAGCTCTTCGTCAACCAGGGTAACATTGTTAAAGCCAATGATACCGTATTGGTAACTATTAATCAAACGAAGCCAATATACGTTACTTTCCACTTACCAGAACAAAAATTATTGAAAATTCGGAAATACATGGCTCTGGGAAATGTGAAGGTAGAAGCAATTCTTCCTCAAAATGAAATAAAACCGGTCGTTGGAGAGTTAACCTTTATAAACAACGAAGTAAATAATTCTACAGGAACTATTTTCCTGAGAGCGGTCTTTCCTAATACGGAGGAGTTCCTTTGGCCAAAACAGTTTGTTCATGTTGCAATAACACTTACCATACAACGCAATGCGGTGGTTGTTCCCACACAAGCGATTCAAACAGGACAAGAGGGTAAATATGTCTTTATTATCAAGCCCGACCTTACTATAGAATATCGCCCTGTTGTTCCGGGGAATGGTTTTGATCAGGAAATCATCGTTGCAGAAGGGGTTCAGCCGGGCGAGAAAGTAGTAACGAACGGGCAACTTCAACTTGCTTCTGGCAGCAAAGTTGAAATAAAAAACGACTCGGATCTCTGGGCTCAGAAGACCTCTGGTTTGAATGATCAGGAAATGGCAACGTATGAGTAATCTTGCAGGCAAAACCAGGGGATGAACGCATGAATATCTCAGAACCATTCATTCGCCGTCCTGTCATGACAACGGTTGTCATGATAGGAGTACTCCTCGCGGGTATTATAGGATACAGGATTCTACCCGTAAGCGATCTTCCCAATGTTGACTTTCCGACACTCCTGATAAGTGCAAGTCTTCCCGGGTCGAGTTCCGAAACAATGGCTTCTTCCGTTGCTACCCCCCTGGAGCGGCAATTCTCTACCATAGAAGGTCTCGATTCTATGACTTCTGTCAATTCCTTAGGAAATACTCAAATCACGCTCCAGTTTGATTTGAACCGGGATCTTGATGCTGCTGCCCAGGATGTTCAGACTGCGATTACTCAGGCTACACCATTCCTGCCCCGGGATATGCCACAACCTCCGACGTATGAAAAGGTAAATCCTGCTGATCAACCTATCCTGTTCATTGCTTTAACTTCCCGTACACTTCCTCTTTGGGAGTTGAATGATTATGCAGATACACTCATGGCTCAGAGTATTTCTATGATCAGTGGGGTAGCCCAGGTACAGATTTTCGGGCCTCAGAAGTATGCTGTTCGTGTTCAACTTAATCCGCACTTACTTGCAAGCCGGGGAATTGGAATTGATGAAGTAGAAGAATCGCTCCGGAATGAAAATATCAATTTACCTACAGGATCCCTGTATGGACCACAGAAAGCATTTACTATTCTGGCTACCGGACAGTTATTCAAAGCCGAGTCCTATCGTTCCATCATTACTGCTTATCGTAACGGTTCTCCGGTATATCTTGAAGAATTGGGAAAGGTTATTGACAGCGTCGAAAACGATAAAGCAGCAGCCTGGTATACAAATCAGGATGGAAGTCAACGGGCTATTGTACTTGCGATACGGCGTCAACCAGGGACGAATACTGTTGCAGTAGCAAAAGCTGTCAAAGAGCTGTTACCTGTCTTTGAGTCGTATCTTCCACCTTCGGCGAAGTTACATATTCTTTATGATCAGTCAGAATCGACCCGTGAATCAATTTACGAAGTCAAGTCTACTATGGTATTGACCTTAGCTTTAGTCATTATGGCTATATTTCTTTTCCTGCGCAATCTCTCAGCCACGGTAATTCCCAGCCTGGCGCTTCCTTTATCTATTGTGGGCACCTTTGCAGCTATGTATCTGCTAGGCTACAGTATAGATAACCTTTCCCTTGTTGCCCTTATTCTTGCGATCGGGTTTGTAGTGGATGATGCCATAGTCATGCTTGAAAATGTCGTTCGGCATATAGAGATGGGAAAGAAACCTCTTCAGGCAGCGCTCCATGGCTCAAAAGAGATAGGTTTTACTATCTTATCCATGACACTTTCACTTACCGCTGTATTTATTCCGGTGCTCTTCATGGGAGGGGTTGTTGGGAGATTATTTCGCGAGTTTGCCGTAACGATCTGTGTGGCAATTTTGATTTCCGGCTTTGTTTCTTTAACCCTTACTCCCATGCTTTGCAGTCGTTTTTTACGTCCATTGACAGAGAAAAAATACGGACGTTTTTATATGATCACTGAGCGTTTTTTTGATGGTATGCTTAAGGTTTATGAGTGGAGCCTTAAGAGGGTTTTAAGCCATCAGTTAGCTGTTATGGTTATTTTTGGCATCATATTTCTTGCTACAGGTTATCTTTTTATCGCGATACCAAAAGGATTTCTTCCGAATGAGGACCAAGGTACGATCTTTACTATTACTGAAGCACAACAGGGGACCTCTTTTGACAAGATGGTACAGCTTCAACAAAATGTTGCTGATATTATTCAAAAAGACCCGAATGTCAAGAGCTTCTATTCAAGCGTAGGTAGTTCTGGTATAACTGCCATTCCCAACCAGGGCGCTATGTTTATCCATTTAAAGCCTCGCCCTGAGCGTCGCCTGAGTTCTGAAGAAGTAATCGAACAATTACGTTCAAAACTGACTGCGATCCCTGACATCAGAGTTTTTATGCAGGATCCTCCTGAGATTCACATAGGAGGCCAAATGACAAAAAGCCTTTATCAGTTTACCTTACAGAGCCCCAATATAGAAAATCTTTATCATTATGCTTCAATCCTGGAAGTTAAAATGCGTGAATTGCCGGTATTACAGGACGTTACCAGCGATCTGCAGATGAGCAATCCCCAGATAAATGTAGCGATTCACCGGGATAAGGCCTCAACCCTTGGTGTAACGGCAAAACGGATTGAAAATACACTTTATTGTTCTTATGGTAATCGATGGGTCTCGACCATCTATGCACCAAATGATCAATATAAGGTTATTATGGAATTGGAGCCACAGTATCAGATGGACCCCAGCGCCTTGTCTATGCTCTATGTGAATTCTTCGAATGGTTATCCGGTTCCTTTGCATACCGTTGCAACACTGACAGAGAATCTGGGGCCGCAGACAATTAATCACTCAGGACAGTTTCCCTCTGTTACGATCTCATTTAACCTCAAATCAGGGAGCTCGCTGGGTGAAGCTATAGCAAAGGTAGACAAGCTTGCACATGAGCTATTGCCTCCCGCTATAAAAACCAGCTTTCAAGGCGCTGCACAAGAGTTTCAATCATCACTGAAAGGTTTGGGAATCCTCCTTCTTTTTGCTATTGCGGTTATTTATATGGTACTCAGTATCCTTTATGAGAGCTTTATCCATCCAATAACCATTTTATCAGGACTTCCCTCCGCAGGATTTGGAGCGCTCCTGACATTGTTTGTTTTCGGTATTGATCTGGACGTTTACGCTTTTGTGGGCCTCATTATGCTGATAGGAATCGTCAAGAAGAATGCCATTATGCAGATTGATTTTGCTTTGGAAGCCCAGAGGCAGGAGGGTAAAACCCCTTTAGATGCAATCTATCAGGGTTGCGTTGTCCGATTCCGCCCGATTATGATGACGACCCTGGCTGCTTTTTTGGGCGCTTTACCTCTTGCGATAGGCTTCGGTGCAGGAGGAGAGGCCCGTCGTTCATTAGGCATTGCTATGGTAGGAGGTCTGTTCTTTTCGCAAATTATCACACTCTATCTTACTCCTGTCTTTTATACGTATATGGATACGTTTCAGGAAAAAATCCGGAAACTCTCACAACGCTTATCGTATAAAGAGGAGATCAGCCCTGGATATGCCGAAAAAGCAAGGTAATATTTTATGAGATGCAGGACAAAACTTGAATAAGTGATGTTTTATGTTATAGTATTACGAAATGGTCAGAAGATTTTTTATTGAGAAATCTTGTCCTTGCGTGGGATGTGTAAGGAGGGAACGTATTTGATTTCAGATGGAATAAAGGAGAATAAGTATGTTTGAGGGTTCCTTTGTAGCATTAGTCACACCATTTAAAAATGGAGAAGTTGACTATAAAAAACTAAAAGAACTCATTGAGTACCATATTGAGAATGGGACAAATGGGATTGTCCCCTGTGGCACAACCGGTGAGTCTGCAACCCTTTCATTTGATGAACACGAACGGGTAATTGGCGAGGTTGTCAGCATGGTGGCAGGGAGAGTCATCGTTCTGGCGGGAACCGGTTCAAACAATAGCAGGGAAGCGTTACGCCTGACAAAGCATGCTAAAAAATCGGGGGCGCATGGGGCATTGCTCATTACTCCTTACTATAATAAACCCACATCGGAGGGACTTTACCGGCATTATAAATTGATTGCAGAAGAGGTCGATATCCCTATTGTAATATATAATGTCCCTTCCCGGACTGGTATATCCATTCTGCCAGAGACCGTAGCAAAACTTTCTGAAATGAAAAATATTGTTGGAATAAAAGAAGCGAGCGGAAATATTGATCAGACAACCCAGATACTACAATGGTGTAATATTACAGTTCTTTCAGGGGACGATTCTCTTACCTTGCCTATTATGTCAGTTGGAGGGAAGGGGGTAATATCGGTAGTCGCCAATATTGTTCCTGCGGATGTAGCCGCGTTGACCCGCCATTGTTTAGAAGGCAATTTTGATGCAGCGAGGAAGTGCCATCATAAGCTTTTTCCGCTTTCAAAAGGCATGTTTATAGAAACAAATCCTATTCCGGTAAAAACTGCTATGAGATTGTTGGGAAGGATAAATGGTGAGATGCGTTTACCGATGTGCGATATGACTCAGGAGCATGAGAGCCAGTTAGTGAGTATTCTGAAAAAATACGGTTTAATGTCCACAGTTTGATTTCCTCGTTGAGCGATATAACAAGCAAAACGAATAGGGAAAGATAATAATGCATAGCGCAGCAAAGCCGCAATCAAAAAGAGTTTAACCACAAAGCACACAAAGTTTTACACAAAGGGCACAAAGAAAAGCTTACAAAAAAAAGAAGTTTTTACAGGGTAATACTATAAACCAGGAGATATCTCCTTGTAAAAAGAACAACGTGTGTCCATATTCCCTCTAATCCCCCCTAACCCCCCTTTAAAAAAGGGGGAAAGAAGGATAAGTTTAGAGAATGGGGGATGAGGGATTTCCTCCCCTTCTAAAGGGGGACTAAGGGGGATTACGGGTGGTTTGTTATTCTCCACCGTTTACACATTTTGCTTAAGGAGTTTGTTTTGGTAGATAAAAAGAAAATTATAGAATCTATCCGTTTGTTCATCGAGGGTATTGGTGAAGATCCTGCTCGTGAGGGTCTTAGAGAGACGCCGGAAAGAGTTGCCGATATGTGCGAAGAGATATTTGCAGGCATTGGAATAGATTCACATGCAGAGATAAAGGTATTAAAATCTGAAAAGTACGATGAGATCGTACTCTTAAAGGATATTCCCTTTTACTCAATATGCGAACATCACCTTCTCCCGTTTAGCGGCGTTGCACATGTAGCCTATATTCCGCAAGGAAACAGAGTAACAGGGATTAGTAAACTGGCAAGGGTTGTTGAAATAGAGGCAAAGCGCTTGCAGGTTCAGGAAAGACTTACCACAGACATAGCAGAGTCCATCATGAAGGCATTGCGCCCCAAAGGCGTACTCGTCATTATCGAGGCCGGGCATCTTTGCATGACTATGAGGGGCATTAAGAAACCGGGTACAACAGTACACACATCTGTTGTGCGTGGTATTTTCCGGGATAATCCTGCTACCCGTGCAGAAGCTATGGCGCTTATTAAAGGACACTAACTCAAATACCTATGATAAAAAAAATTACCAAAGACAGGAATCCTTACCGTAAAATATTCTTTTTAGCTAGCGCCTTATTTCTGATTTTATCTTATAGCGTTTTTTCCTTTGGCGAAGAAGATCAAACGACGGTACAGATACCTTCTGCGATATCACCGGAAAATACTATAGAAATAGTTGTAAATCTAAAGTCTCTTAGTCTTGGTGTAAGAGAAAGCATTCTTTATGCATTGCGCAATAATTTTGATATCGAATTATCAAGATTGAATTCAGACTTAAGTGATTATGATATTACGAGAGAAAAAGCAAGGTACGACCCTATCATGGCGTTAACCGGTACTATTGAAAATAATGATACCCCTATTAATAGTGAATTGGTTGGTGGCTTTGGAGCAACAGCCTTTACTCCTTTTATTCAACGGGGAAGAACAGCGAGCGCCGTGATTCAATCTCTCATCCCTACAGGCGCAACCCTGGCTTTAGAGTATAACATATTTAGAGATTTTGTCGATCCCAACCGTTTCCGGTTCTTAAATCCATCTGTTACCAACTTCCTTGAGGCAAGGATTACACAACCTTTATTAAAAGGCGCTGGCTGGTTTTATAACAGGAGCCTTATTTATATCGCCCGAAATAATAAAAAGATTTCCCTTGCTCAATTTAAAACTACGGCAATAGAGGTCTCTAATTCTATTCAGGAAGCATATTGGAATTTTGTTAAGGCATTGGAGGATTTAAAAGTAGCACAAAAATCTCTGGAACGCGCAGAAGATTTATTGAGAAAGAATAAAATACAAGTAGAAGCGGGTACCCTTGCGCCAATTGAGATTATCGACGCAGAAGCCGGGGTAGCATCGAGGGTTGAGGCAATAATTTCTGCGGAGAATGCTATTAAGGATAGTGAAGACGAACTCAAAAGAATTATGAATCTGGAAGATAACGAGATTATTTCGGATGCTACTATTATTCCCATTGACGAGCCGAGTTTTGAACCGAAAAAAATTGAATTAAAGGATGCGATTAAGACAGCTATGGAGAGGCGTCCTGAATTATATGAACTTCAACTTCGGGTTGAAAATGCAGGTATGCAGACCAGAAGACGAAAGAACGAGTTATATCCACAATTAGATTTTACCGGAGGAGTGCGATACACAGGTCTTGGGGAGGATGTAAGTGACGCCAATTCCTCTACAATTTCGGAGGACTTTCAGGGGGAATTTTTTGGACTTTCCCTGTCAATTCCCGTTGGGAACCGGTCAGCGAGGAGCGAATATAATAAATCAAAAATCGAAAAACGGCAAGCTCATTTGAATGTTAAAAAAAAGGAATTAGATATTGTCGTAGAGGTGCGGGAGGCCGTTCGGGATGTGATAACAAATAGAGAGCGGGTTAATGCTACAAGGAAATCCAGGGAATTGGCGCGAGAGAGGTTAGAGTCTGAAGAGAAGAAATTTAGTGTGGGCAGAACAACAAGTCTGGAAGTATTACGTGCGCAGGAAGATTTGGCAACTGCAGAAGGTAATGAGGCAAAAGCAATTGTCGATTATGAGATATCTCTCGGTAATTTAGAGAAGGCTAAAGGAACGATCCTCGATGCTTATAATATCATGTTGGAAGAAGAAACTATGTAAATCCTCACCAGAGAGATTATCCTGCTTCTTTGTGGCAAGAATTCCGGAAAGGATTACCACGATAGACAACTTAAAGAGAAACACTCTTGGTTATTATTCTCTCATTTACGGTCTCTTCTCGTGAAAAAACAGGAGTTGATGCAGGGCAAGGCTTTAGCCCTACAGAATTGAAATCCCTATACATAAATAGCCGGAGACGGCTCGTCCTAGATAAAAACAGGTAACTCAGGGGCTATCCAAAAAGTCCCAAAAATTGATTTCTCTCTACTATAGTACCCCAGTATAAAACCGAATATACCGCTTTCCCCTATCACCCCTTCGGGGTTTAGAGACGCAAAATTTTGCATCTCTGCAATCGCTATAATCATTCTGTCTTTTTTGAGATGAGAAAACGG
>SULG01000079.1 GCA_005524015.1 Candidatus Jettenia ecosi | reverse complement strand
CCTTATTCCATTTTAACCTCGTCATTATTCTTAATTCCGAAAATTACACTATGGTAAAAGGGGTAAATCTTTTTAGCGGTATTGACAGAAAATTACTCTGCTTAAAAATATATTTTGAAAGCCTTTCAGAGAAAACGAATGGCCCGCTAGAACGGGCCATTCGTTTTAAAACATTATAACGCCTTCATGAATTCGACTAAATCTTCCAACTCCTGTTGACTCAGATGCGATGTCCTGCCGTGCATATCCTTCTCATTTACGCTATTGTTGATCGTATCCATCAACGTTCTTGCGCCTCCATCATGGAAATAAGTCCCTGATGCATAGATGTCCCTCAAGGTCGGCGTATCAAACTCCTTTACCAGATCCAACCCGATGATCGGTGTATCACTCTCTTCTCCATAGGGATCCTCGCCTGCATCTAATGCCTTCATGTTAAATACCCTACCCGGTGTTGACCTGAACCCCTTTACTCCTACCCTGCCGGTTCCTACATCATGCGTCTGCGCATCACTATAGAGCGCCTTCGGATCGCTTGACTCACCAGGATGACATTCCACACACCCTACCTTCGGATCATTAAACAGCTTCTCACCCCTCTTCTGCGCCTCAGTCAAACTACCATCCGCATTCCTGAACGGACTTCCCGTAAACTCCAAAGACCGAATGTAACAGATGATTGACTCTAATCTCTCCGGTGAAAAGTTCTCACTCCTGAACACAAACCCAGGGTCTCTACCGCATACCCTGTCGAGTGAACTCGTTGCTCCTACGATCTCATCCGGATGTCCCGTAAATCCCTCATGTCTGAAGGGAGGCAAATACCTGCCGCCACGGATATACTTCGTATTCTTCCAGCTTCCCCAGCCTTCATCTCCCAAGTCCCAGATTAGTCCGGTTGTCTGACCTCTTTCATAATGACAACTCGCACATGCATACTCGCCCTGTAACCCCCATGAGGCATCGTTAAACAGGAACTGACCGTACCTGACCAATTCACTCTTATAGGGTGAATGCTTTACCCGATAATGCACCTCAGGCACCGTTAATGGCTCACCCCTGGGAAGCGTCTCCCATTCAGGCCCTGTCTGTATCGTCGCGATTACCTGTGGCGTCCCTGCCATTATCTCACCGGTTGCCACTACCCCTGCTATCCCAAGGGCTGCAACTAGCCCGATCCTTAATGTTTTTGTAAACATATTAAACCTCCTTAAACTCCATAAAAATTGCAAAGCTAACGTTCAACTAACCATACCAAAAACTCATACTACACTCTTCCTTCATCAAGATCTTCATGTAAATATTTTTTAGAATCACCTCCTCCTATTGTATGCATATTAATTTATAAAAAAACTTCATTCTTCTTGTCACTCCATGCATAATAAGCAATTCTATTGAATTACTGTACACCCTCATTGCCAGCATGGTAATGACAATTATTAAAGAACCAGAAAAATCAACATGTTAAGATTTATTATCAATTTTAGGAGTAGCCTGCATAAGCTTCTTATGTTTACTTTATCTATGAGATATTAAATAGCAATAGAGGTGCCAAAACATATAAACTTAAATAATACCATACATAAGTAACTATAAGTAAAAATCTTAAGTAGGTTTAAAAAATTCTTTATAAAGAACCTAAAATTTTAAATCTGACGAAGATAACCCTGATATACATTATTAGATGAATTAATTTTTGATTAAAGCTTGCAGTTACTAGACTTAGAACAATGCCTAAATATAGGCATTACTGCGCCCATTCGCTGGCAGACAGGTAAAGCTTTGTTATATTATATCTTGCGAGCTTGTTTTGAAGTGTTGTGCGTGGTATACGCAATATCTCAGACATACGCACCTGGTTACCCTGTGTCTTTTGGTATGCCCATATGAGAAGTTTTTTTTCTGCCTCACCAAGGGTTTCTTGTAAATCAATAGAATCAATCGCGGAAAGTTCGATAGGAAATATGCCAGAGGGTGCATTTCCCTCCACTATATTTATAGGAAGATTTTTCGGTATAATGGTACGAGAAGAACAAAATGCCACGGCATGTTCAATAACGTTTTCTAATTCCCGGATATTTCCAGGCCAATTATATAATAACAGTAAATTGAGCGCCTCTTGTGATATTGATTGCACATCAACACGTTGCCGTATGGCATATTTTTTCATAAAATAATTTACGAGGAGAGGTATATCGCCTTTTCTTTCCCTCAGTGGTGAAAGATGAATAGTAACTACATTAAGCCGGTAATACAGGTCTTCGCGAAACTGGCCTTTCTGTACCAGTTTCTTCAGTTCCTTTTTCGTTGCACAGATGACACGGACGTCGACAGGAATGGTATCTTCTCCTCCAACACGCTCAAACTCCCGTTCCTGGAGTACCCTGAGTAGTTTGACCTGCATTTCTAAGGGAATATCATCCACATCATCGAGAAATATAGTGCCTCCATCAGCTAATTCAAAACGTCCACGCCTTGTTTTTATTGCCCCTGTAAAAGAGCCTTTCTCATGTCCAAAGAGTTCACTCTCCAGGATTTCTCTATTTAAGGCAGCGCAACTCAGTTTTACAAAAGGCATATCGCATCGGTTACTGTTGTAATGGACTGCGCCAGCTATTAGTTCTTTTCCGGTACCACTTTCTCCCTGGATAAGTATCGTCGTGTCACGATTAGATACGGTGCTGATAATCTCGAACACCTGTTTCATAGCCTCGCTTTTTCCTATAATATTGTCGTACCCATACTGGCTAAGAACTTGTTGCTTCAACAGGGTATTTTCTGCAATCATATTTTTGTGCTTGAGCGCCTTCTGGAGTTTGATAATTACTTCTTCCAGGGAAAATGGCTTGGTGACATAATCGTATGCCCCTTCTTTCATAGCTATAACAGCATTTTCAATGGAACCATAAGCAGTCATAAGGATAACAACAATATCCGGATATGCCCTTTTTACTTCTTTCAGGAAATCTATACCATCCATCTTAGGCAAGCGTAAATCGGTTATTACTGCATCGAAGCTTGTGGATTGCAATAGTTTAAGACCTTCAATAGCATTTGGTAGAGAAGTAACCGTATATCCCTCTTTCACCAACTTATCTTCAAGGGAGATACGCATAAGTTTTTCATCATCAACTACGAGCACTCTACTCTTCATAATAAATGTACCACGATAATATCAACTGTTTACCTATCTTCTTTAAAGCAAGGGAGGCATAGTATAAACGTGGTTCCTTTATCTATCTTACTTTCAACATGGATTTCTCCACAATGGTCTTCTATAATCCTTTTTGAAATAGCTAATCCCATGCCCAATCCCTTTTCACCCTCTTTATTCTTTGTAGTAAAAAATGGTTCGAATATCTTATTCGTAATCTCATCCTGGATACCACATCCAGTATCAATAATGTAAACCGTAACACATGCTGTATGTTTTTTGCAAATATCGGTCTTTATCGTAATTGTTCCTCCGTTTGGCATACTCTCAATAGCGTTAACCATGATATTAATAAATACCTGAGAGATATGGTCAGCATCTACATAAGAAAAAGGAAGAGATTCATTCAATTCTCTCTGAATAAAGATATGATCAGGCTCAATTCTATGCTCTATAAACTCAATAGAACTCTTCATGATTGTATTAATGTTATTTTTGGATACACAAAGAGTATACGGTCTGGAAAAAGTTAAAAGCCGCTTTACTATTATCTCAACTCGTTTCAGTCCTTCCAGCATGAGAGCGGAATATTTCTTTGTCTGGAAGACATTTTCAGGCTCATTTCCCAGCATACTGGCAAAATTTTGTAAGCCTCCCAATGGATTATTGATCTCATGAGCTACATCAGCCGCAAGCTCGCCTACAGCCGCAAGGCGCTCTGCGCGTAATAATTGCGCCGTCCGGTCTTCCACCTTTTGCTCAAGATTTGAATATGATTCCTTTAACTTCACTGCCATTTGATTAAATTCCCGGGCAAGAAGACCAACTTCATTCTGGGAGATAATTGATATGCGATGATTAAGATTTCCGGCAGCAATAGCTTTTGCCCCTTCTGCTAATTGCAGTATAGGTTTTGTAATTCGGTTGGTAAGTGAGATACCAATAGCAACAACTACTGTAATACAAATCACCATCAGAGCAATAACACGGGTCTTTAGCTTTTCAACCGGAGCAAATGCCTCTGATATATCCTGTTTTGCCACGAGTCCCCATTTGAGAATGGGAATATGCCGATAGGCAGAAAGCACTTTGGTATTTCTATAATCCATAGATTCCTTTATCCCCTCCTTACCATCAGAACTTAATACCGAGGGAATATCTGAAGTAGAATGGATAGCTCTCGTGAATTTCAGAGCCGCTCCTTGCTTATGACGAAGGTCGTTTAAATAAACAATATCATCTCCATCCCTCCTTACCAGGAGTGTTTCTCCCGTATTTCCCATCCCAGGCCAGTTACGAATCAATGGTTCAATACTATTTTTGACATTAACATCAAGTAATATGATACCAATGATAATATTACTACTCTCAAGGGTAACAGTATCCGTCATACATACGGGACAAAAATACGTCATATAATTTTGTCCGGTAAGCCCAGAGGTGTAAATATCCTTTACCGCTACATCTTTTTTTTGAAGGATATCAATATAGTCATCGAATGAATGCAGAGTTTTTCCAATAATATTGGGATATGTTGAGATGACAACCTCTCCGTTAGCCCCGTCAATAATAGAAATGATATTATAATGTTTGTAAAATTGTTTCAGGATATGAAGATTATCTAAAATTCTTATGTAATTTATCCGGCCTGCTTCTGAACTTATCAGTTGTTCAACACTTTCAAATCTTCGTCTTTGTTGTAAAAGACTGGTTGCCGCAGCAGCAAGCACTTTATTGCGGGCAATTATCGATGTATCTGTCAATCGCTCTTCCAGCCAACTGCTCAACTCATTCTTTTTTAAATCAGCAATAGAGGTGAGCTGTTCAACGACTCTTTGTTCTATAGCACTCTTGCCACTGTAATATTCCATAATACAAACCACCAACAATGGCACAGTAGTCAGAAAACAAATGTAGCAGATAAGCTGTACTTTAATACTCTTGAAGATATTTCTATAATAGTTCATAGCATGACTATCCATGGGAAAATCATAATTATTTTAAAGATAGCATTAAAAAAAAGAAGTGGACAGCTATGAGATATAATCTATTTTCAATAATAACAAAATTACTCATTATCTTTCAAGTTTCACTCATATGATCTTATAGAGAATTCTTGTCCCTTGAAGAAGCAAGTAGTTCATCTCTATTCATAATCTTCATAAAAATAGAGGAAAAAAAGGAGGTATTTAAAGGAAGCTCTGGAGAGAAATAGAATTGATATACAGAAAAGGGAAAGGGGCCACTGTTGTTTTTTGTGACCCCATTTCTTATCGTTTTACTGATTGTTTAATCTCTTATACTCCTTTGAAAGACTTGAAGAATCTATGCATTTGCAGCCTTAGCATAATAAGTCATTAGGCTTATTTTTCTAATACAAATGCCACAGGAATAAGACAATCAGCCGTAACACGTACATCGGTATCTGGCGATGTATATACGACAACAGAAGAAGTGCCACTCAATGTTACTGGATGTGTATGGACATCCCAGAGCTGGGGTAATGGCAAACCTGTACTCCCATCCCAATCACTGGTAACAAGAGGCGGGCCGGCTATCTGTGTGCCGTTAAAGGTCGTTTTTTCATTGGATAAATTAAATTCATTTTCATGTGGTTTGAGATACCCCCCTCGTTGTCCATCGGCCCCACACATGGTGAAAAGCCCACTACCGGATAAGGCTGGATGGGTAAAAGTAAATGTCCCGGTATGATCAAACTTCGAATCATTGAGCGCATCATAGATACGTACCTGTTTGCCAGTGGTAGACTCATTACTATATACGGCAACAAGCGTTGCGCCTTTAAGCATTCTTGAGCCAATATTATCTGTAGACATTGGGTCCCGGCCTTTCGTCGTTGTTGTCCCATTAAAGTTAATAACAACCTTATAGTCTATATTAGGATTATTTGCCGGTATGAATGGAGTTACATTTGCCCTATAGGTATGATTTCCAATGAACTGCCAGCATGTGTCACTATTATCAGCTCTTTTGAAGCCATTCACTCGATTACCATTAAATACTACTGCGGATCCCCCAAGGCCTGTTGCGTTAGTATCCGAAAAATTCCAGTAAAGAAAAGCCCTCACGATAGTGCTACCATTTGGGACTCCTCTTAAAGAAATCCAGCCCGATGTTTTGTCTGCCAACGCTATTCCATTTGCAACATGACTGGCATTAGAAATGGTAGCACTTGGAGCAATTGTTTTTTCATTAGGAAGTTTTGGTTCAAGAGCTAAAGATAGTGCTCCTGTATCCGTTGCACCATTAGCGGCAAAAACTATTTTGCTTTGTGAAACCAGCATAATACCTATCAAGGCAAAAGCAGATAAGATTAATTTCTTCCTCACTATTTCCCCTCCTTTAGAGACCTAAGCACTTAGATTAAAGTAAATTTATTTTTCTAATACAAATACTACAGGGACAAGGCAGTCAAGATTTGCAGCATTGGGATCTTTTGCTGTATAGACAACAATAGAAGATGTCCCACTAAACGTCACTGCATGCGTATGAACATCCCAAAGCTGAGGTAATGGCAAACCTGTACTTCCGTCCCAGTCACCAGAGGCAACAGAAGTACCAGCTATCTGCGTGCCGTTAAAGGTCGTTTTTTCATTGGATGTATTAGCCTGAATACCATACCCGAAATCACGCTGTCCATCGGCGCCGCACATGGTGAAAAGTCCAGCGCCGGATAGAGCTGGATGAGTCAGGGTAAATGTCGCGCTGCCTGAAAATTCTGAACCGTTTAGCGCATCATAAATACGTACCTGTTTGCCAGAGGTAGACGCATTGCTGTATACAACAATAAGTGTTGCCCCTTCAAGCCTTTTCGTTTGAGATTCCGTTGGATCCCATGGGTTTTGACCTGTGGTTGATATTGTTCCATTAAAGTTAATAACAACTTCATAATCCTGATTTGGATTATTTGTCGGTATGAATGGAGTCACATTCGCCCTATAGGTATGATTTCCCGTCAACCCCCAACATGGGTCAGCGCTATCAGCTCTTTTGATGCCATTTACCCGATTACCATCAAATACTACTACGGATCCAAGGCCTGTTGCGTTAGTATCCGAAAAATTCCAGTAAAGAAAAGCCTTCACAACAGTACTACCTTCTGGAATACCTCTCAAAGAAATCCAACCCGAGGTTTTGTTCCTTAACGCTATCCCGTTTGCCACATGACTTGCGTTAGAAATAACATGAAACGGGTCCACTGTTTTTTCCACGGTAGTCTTTGTATCTGTTACGCCATTAGCAGCAAAAATTACCTTGCTTTGCGAAACCAGGATAAGACCTACGAAAGCAAAAGCAGATAAGATTAATTTTTTTTTCACTATTTCCCCTCCTTTAACAAGCCTAAGCGCTTAATTAAAATAAATGTATTTTACTCATGCACCGTAAAAACCGGATCATTTTGCCATACTATCTCCCTTCTTACTTTAAAATGAGTTTTTGATATGTAAGTATTAAAGTTATGGAGGATTGTATTGATTCCTAAAGATGCTATAAAAATTTAATTTTTAATCTTTGGCTTTCTAACGTTTTGATTATTGCATTTTCCAAAGAAAAGGTATTATCAGGTTTACAATTTGACGTGCTTTTCCATAGAAGCTTCAAGTGATGCAAATGCTGCTTTTCAAAATTTACCTTTTGGAAGAGATAGGAAGATTGAATTGTAAATCAAACTTGAATATCGTGAGCTGCTTACTTTCAATATCCGTTCTTGGCAATTTTGAAACTGTCTTGTATAAGGGCTGATTTATACATAAAAGCAAAAATATTGTCAATAAAAAATTAAAAAGAAAATCAGCGCTTTTAGAATTTATACAGCTCAAGTATTTGTAGCTTGATGTTAGCTATGGAGTATAGTAAAATTATATAATTTAAACTTTAACCTCGCCGTTTTCTCAACTCTGAAAACTACACTATGGTAAAAGGGGTAAATCTTTTTAGCGGTATTGGCAGAAAATTACTCTGCTGGTTTTTGCTATTATCTATTTTACCTGTTATCATGGTTGCCATTCTTACCTATCGGTATGCGCGGGAAACCATCAAAAGCGAGCTCCTTAACGAAGAGGCATTCCTTGCAGAGGGAATCAAAAATCATATCCTAACGATACTCAATGCAGGTGAATACTCATCACAGTTTTTCGCATCCGATGAGTTTATCCGAAAGCATTTAGAGATATTAAATCATGCACCAGATAATAAGCGTGTCGTCAAAAGATTTAACGATTATATGGTATATAAAACAAGTCTCAATAAAGATTTTCACGAGACTTTTGTTTTAAACTGGGCAGGAATTATTGTAGCATCGAGCAATGAAAATAGTATCGGTAAAATCGAATCTGGCACAGATTATTTTACCTATGGTAAGAAAGGACCCTATGTAAAAGATGTCTACATGGACGAGAATACAGGAGAATATTCAATCGCCTTTGCAGCCCCAATTTTAAAAAAAAGAAACCGGAAGTTTCTTGGTGTACTCGTCATAAGATTTAATGCAAACAAATTAAATGAAATCACGACAGGGAGAAGGCTTGATAGGAAAGAAGGCACGGGTATGTTCCTGAGAAGAGGCAAGACAAGTGAAGCGTATCTTGTAAATAAAAACCATCTGTTGATTACCAATTCGAGATTCAAGGAAAATGCAATTTTATCCCAGTCGGTTACTACAGATCCTGTAACTGCTGCACATAACTTTGGGAAAGAGGTCGTGGGTGTATATAGAAATTATATGGGAAAACAGGTACTTGGGGCTGCACGGTATTTAAAAAAAATGCAATGGGTTTTATTGGTTGAAACAGATGAATCAGAGGCATATTTTCCAATCTCCAGGTTCAAGTATCGGGCTATTACTGTTGTAGGCATATGCATTATTGGTGTAGTATTTATTTCATTGTTTATTTCGAGAGGGATTATCAATCCTATTATCCTTCTCGTTAAAGGGATGAAAAGAATAGCGGAAGGCAACTTAAATTTCCGGGTAGAAACACAGGCAAAAGATGAATTGAGGGAGCTTACAGACTCATTTAACCACATGGCCGATGATATTCAGGATGCCCGTGAAAAATTACTCAAGCTAAAGGCTGATCTTGAGGAAAGAAAGGAATATTTAGAAAATATCTTAAAATATGCAAACGAGTTAATATTTACCTTAAACATTCAGGGAAATTTTACCTTTATCAACCCAAAAATCAAAGAATGGGGCTATGATGAAGAAGAGTTAATCGGTCAACCGATGATTTCCATCCTCTTTGATAAACGGCAGGAAAATGTAGATCAGCTTATTTACCATGGTTTTAGGAAAATATTTGAGGTTGAGATATTAGACAAGCAAAAGAACATTCGAAATGTGTTACTCAGTACGTCCATCGTAAAAAATAATGAAGGTCAATTAATCAGTATACTAGGGGTTGCCAATGATGTAACAGAATTAAGAAGGTTGGAGCAAAAGCTCGTACAATCTGACAGGCTCGCTTCCATAGGTCAACTAGTAGCCGGAATTGCCCATGAGATCAATAATCCAATTGGGGTAATCTATCTTTACAGTACAGAAAGCCTGAAGCTTTATGAAAGGGTTACGAATGCCTTTCAGCACGTCAGCACCCTTCCCATTTCAGAAGATGCAAGACGACTAAACGAACTTGTTGCTTACCTGGACCAAAAAACATCTGATACGTTGGAAAAGGACACGTTAAAAAAAGAACTTGTGCACATTATTGATGATTTAAATAAAAACTGTAACGAGTTAACTGAAACATATAATGCTATTAGCAAAACGAGATATTTCTTGTATGAATACCTGGAGGGATCGGTAAAAGAATCTATACGATGTAAAGATTTAATCAGTGGCCTGCTGGACTTTTCAAGACAAAAGAAACCTGAAATGCGATTATCCAATGTAAATACCCTTATAGATAACGTCCTGAATATTGCAGAGAAACAGTACCGGAAAGAAAAGATCGAGGTAATCCGTATCTTAGATCCTCATATCCCCGATATTATGATGGATGCCCGTCAAATGGAGCAGGTTATCATTAACATCACGAATAATGCGGTCTTTGCCATAAGAGAATCCGGAGGAAATACTGAACATGCCGGAGTACACAGAAAGGGTATATTGACGGTAGGATCGTGTTTCCATCCGGAGAAGGAATCTGTGGAAATTTTTATAAAAGACACAGGGGTAGGTATTAATAAACACGAATTGAAGAAAATATTCGATCCTTTTTTTACCACGAGAAAAGATGGAAAAGGGACAGGCCTGGGTTTAAGTATCAGTTATGGTATTGTAAAGATGCACGATGGCAGTATTGAGGTAGATAGTGAATTCGGAAAAGGAACGATGTTTAAAATATTTTTACCTCTGAAATCAAAAAAAGAACACGATATACGTATCGTTAAGTTATAAACCTTTTTAGGTAGTTTTCCGTGAAGGTGAATAGCACAAAAATACTGGTTGTTGATGATGAAATTGGGTATAGAAAAGTGCTGCAGAATGCATTAACAGAACGTGGCTTTCTTGTTAAAACGGCAGAATCCGGCGAAGATGCGCTTGATGAGCTCAAAAAACAGGAATTCTCCATTGTTATCATAGACATGAAACTCCCCGGAGGAATTGATGGACTAGAATTACTTCAACGGGTTAAGGGAATGTACAACTCCTCTGTATTAATCATGACCGCCTACGGCGGAATAGAAACCGCTGTAGAGGCAATGAGACGGGGGGCATTTAACTACATTACGAAACCCTTTAATCTCGATGAAATTATCCTCAACATTGACCGCCTGGTTGCACAACAAAAGATTATTGAAGAAAACAAGTACCTACACTCGGAATTAGAAAAGGTCTATGGGTTAAAAAAAATTGTAGGCAGTTCAAGGGAAATACACAAGGTGCTGGACATGATCTCTCGCGTAGCTTTTAGCACTGCCACCGTATTGATCACGGGTGAAAGTGGCACGGGAAAGGAACTTGTTGCCAGGGCAATTCATTTTACGGGAAACAGGAAAGATGAAAAATTCGTAGTGATCAATTGTGCTACCTTATCAGAAAATCTCCTGGAGAGTGAATTATTCGGCCATATGAAAGGCGCATTCACCGGCGCTATTAAAGACAAAAAAGGTCTCTTTGAAGAGGCAGATGGCGGTACCTTGTTTATGGATGAAATCGGTGATATTCCAAAATCGGTTCAGGCGAAGATACTGCGCGTCTTACAAGAAGGAGAATTCATTACTCTTGGGGATACCGTTACAAAAAAAGTTGATGTGCGAATTATTGCGGCAACAAATCAAGATCTGTTAAAAGGTGTACAGGAAAGAGAATTCCGGGAGGATTTGTATTATCGCTTAAACGTAATTAATATCAAAATGCCGCCATTACGGGAGAGAAAAGAGGATATCCCGCTTCTGGTAAAACATTTTATCGAAAAATACAACAAAAAAGAAAATAAACAAATCAAAGGAATCTCTCCTGAAGTGGAGAAAGAGTTTTATCATTACAACTGGCCTGGTAATGTCCGCGAACTCGAAAATATCATAGAAAGAGCAATCACTTTGACACATGAAGACATTATATCGGTACAGGTAATCTTACCCTTGGTAAAAAAAGAAGAAAAGAATGAGCTTACGGGAGACGCATTATTTGCTTGGCCTTATAAAGAAGCACGGAGAAAGGCAATTGATTTTTTTAACATAAAATACATAACAAATATCCTCAATAAAACCAATGGAAATGTAACCTATGCAGCAAAGGAGAGCGGAATAGAGCGTCAATATCTGCAACGTATGCTGAAAAGATACGACATTAAATCGAGGAATATTATCATGGAAGAGGATTAGATAAGGTCAATATCAACCTTACATTATACCCTCCAGGCACCTATAACAGTCTTCATCTTCCTCAACACTTGCAGCTTAGTTGAAAGTTACCTGTGTGTGTTGTAAATCTTGTTTATCCTGTCAAAATCTTACCATAAAATAGATGGAAATCAGATTATCATAGAGGTAGTATAGAGCGCTAAAAATATATACTCATACGCTGAAAGAGTAAAACTCTTCCCCTAAAAAGCGGGAACTAAGGGGCATGTATATAAACCGAGACAAACTCAGAAGATGAAAGGAAATTTCCACGTAAAATGAGAAGGCTATTTGCAAAAAAGACATTGCACGATCTTTCCAGAGAATCTGATCATCACCACTTCAAACGGGTATTAGGTCCTGTCTCATTAATAGCCCTAGGTGTTGGCGCTGTCATTGGCGCTGGTATATTCGTCCTGACTGGTTTAGCAGCAAAGGAATTTGCGGGGCCCAGCTTAATTCTCTCATTTGTTCTTTCGGGCTTTGCCTGTATCTTTGTAGCCCTCTGTTATGCCGAATTCGCATCAATGGTACCCCAGGCAGGCAGCGCTTATACCTATGCCTATGCAGGATTGGGTGAATTTTTTGCCTGGATTATAGGATGGGATCTCATCCTTGAATATTCTCTTGCGTCGAGCCTTGTAGCTGTTGGATGGTCGCATTATTTTTTAAAATTACTAGGGCTCTTTGGAATACATATTCCTCCATGGCTTACCAGTGATTATTGGACACTATCTCATCAGGCGAAAGAATTATTTGCTCAAAACGTACCTTATTTCAATGGGATACCTATTGTATTCAATCTTCCTGCCGCACTTATTATTGTCGTCATTACTGCTTTGCTCGTTCTTGGTATAAGAGAAAGCGCCCGGTTTAATAATATCATTGTTACCGTAAAATTGTTGGTAATATTGTTAGTAATTTTTGCCGGGTGGTTTTATGTAAAAGGCGATAATTGGGGAAATAGTTGGGATACTTTTGCGCCTTATGGTATGGCCGGCATTGGTACAGGCGCCGCCTACGTGTTTTTTGCTTATATCGGTTTCGATGCCGTTTCAACAACTTCCCAGGAGGCTAAAAACCCGCAGAGAGATGTACCCATTGGTATCATTGTGTCTTTAGTACTCTGTACCGTTTTATATATTGCCGTCACCGCAGTTCTCACTGGTATGGTTTATTATAAAGATATAAATATCGATGCGCCTCTTGCAGATGCCTTTATACATTTTGGATTGGTAAAAATATCCTTTTTTGTTTCGGTTGGAGCCGTGGCAGGACTTACCAGTGTGCTTCTGGTCTTACTCATGAGTCAGGCACGTATATTCTGGGCCATAGCCAGGGATGGTCTCATTTCTGAGCGAATCTTCGCTGCCATCCATCCACGTTTCGGGACGCCGTATATATCTACCATCATTGTTGGCGCCTGTGTTGCTCTTACCGCCAGTTGCTTTCCTATAGAAGAGATTGCAAAACTGGTTAACATTGGAACACTTCTGGCATTCTGTCTCGTTTGTGCCGCCGTCATCATTTTGCGTATTAAAGACCTACATCATCCACGGGCATTTAAATGCCCATTTGTACCCGTAATACCTGTCTTGGGAATCATCTTCTGCGGCTATATGATGATCCGCCTTGAATTTTCCACCTGGCTTAGATTGATTGTCTGGCTCGTGATAGGATCAATCATTTATTTTACTTATAGCAGGCATCATAGTAAACTTGCGAAGAAACATAATATAGAAACAAAATAATAAAGATTTGCAAATAGTTAGGCCGTATATATCATTAATCTCTATAATAAGGAGAAAATACAAAGAATGAGCGGCAAGGTGATTGAGATTTTTGAGGATAAGACTCTTAAAAAATCAGTGTTAGTTAACTTTTCTATTTATTTTATTCAAGATTGCTAAATCAGAAAACATAAGGGCAAATGATAGTATTTTCTCAGTTTTTAAAAAGGAGATATATACGATGGCTAATGGAGGGAAAGGCAAAAGAATTCGCTGTAAAAGTTGTCATAGAATGTTAAATAAAATCTGGTTTACGACCTTGTGCACAGAGGAATGGTCATGGAATGGCAAAGGATACAATGAATGTACTGCAATGCATAGTCTACCAATAGTCCCGATTCGAATGTAGAGTGTCCACATTGTGGAAATATAATTGGTACAGGACGTGATTTTGGTTTTGGAGAAGGTTATAAATAGAAATAAGGCTAATAATGTAATAATGATGGAACTATCACAAATAATTCGTAATAAGAGTAAGATTAATTATAGCTATGTAACAGTTAAAATGACGCAGGGCCGTATAAACAAGGGGTTAATAGCCATTCCAGTCTCTTTATCGAAATGGTTCCCTGGTCACAATGGTGTTATTCAGGTATATTTAGATAATTCAACTGATTTAGAGATTAAGAAATATTCTTCCTATGACAGCAGCACTCGTGAATGTAGAATTTACGGAATGCGAAGATGGTTTGAGAAAAACAGAATCAAAGATGAGGATGAAATAGTAATTCAAATTATAGATCAAAATAATTTTAAGTATAGATTAATAAGGGAATCAAACTTTATAATCAAAACTCAACAGATTCAGAATAAATTTGATAATTCGATTGATGAGCAACAAGCATCGCAGCATCTAAATGAGATAGTAAACTGGACAAAAATAAAAGAAGAAATTGTTAAATTAAGTGAATTCCATAGACTAATTAGACAAACTAATATAGAGGAAAGAAAAAGAACCATAAGAAGAAAAGCATCTATGAGAGAAAGTACTCCACCCAGCATAAGAATTTTACTTAGTAGAATTTATTCAGGCCATTGTCAGGTTTGTGATTTTTGGTTTTTAAAAAAAGATAAAATCCCCTATTTTGAGACTCATCATATTGATCCTGAAAAGGCTGATTATATTCAGAATCTACTAGCAATTTGTGGAAATTGCCATAATCAATTCCATTATTCAAACGTGAAACAAGAGTTTAAGGAAGGATGGATTTCAAAAGTGTTTTTCAACGATAGAGTATTTGAAGTTAATCAAATAGTTTTTAAACAAAAATTTGAGGAAGCAACAAAAGAAATTTTTACTTAAATTCTACATCTAGGGTGAAGTAATACCTAACGGATAATTTCCTGATTTGTTAGGTTTCATATCTCAGCTTAATCTGCTTAGTTATATCAAGAAAAGTATTTTGAAATGATAATTAACAGTAAAGAAAATCCGACATATGCTTGATACTATGAAGGAAGTTTTATTGGAGGTATATCTGAGGTATATCTATAGTATCCAACATATTAAACCGAACAGCACATAATGAAACCGGACAAAATGAGCCAGGATTTCATTACACCATCACGGACAAACAAGTTTGTCCGTGCTACCCTATCTAAAATACTGTTCGGTTTCATCTGTTGAGTACTATAGATATCAATGAGATCCAAAAGTAGTTACAGAATTCTCTGATCTCTTAAAGAGTATTTTTCTGTGTTCCTTGTTGTTCTGCGGCTAAAAAGTCGCTACCAAAGGCGCCTCGTTTAAACAGATAAGGATTTCAATGTTTATTATAGGGGTGAAGCATTTGCTGTTGTTGGTTTGAGTATGCTCTTATATTCTTAACAGTAAATACTTCACCCCTGCATGCTTGTTCACAAAAGAAACATTATCTCTTTTAAATTATACAATAGTATGCAAGGTTCTATTCTAAGAGTTATCTTCAGTTTACGGATGCTGGTTATCTTCTTTTTGGGCATAAGCTCTGGCATTCCTCTTTTAGTTACCGGTTCTACACTTCAGGCATGGATGACGGATGAGAAGGTAGACCTTGCGGTAATCGGGATGTTTTCTTTAGTGGGGCTTCCCTACACAGTAAAGTTCCTTTGGTCTCCCTTTTTGGATCGGTACGTACCTCCATTCTTTGGTCGCAGACGTGGATGGATGCTGATTTCTCAAGTACTTCTTATGCTGGCTATTGGGGCGTTTTGTCTCGTGAGACCTGCTGAATCCCCGTGGATTATAGCCTTTCTGGCTGTACTTGTATCATTTTTTAGTGCAAGCCAGGATGTTGTTGTTGATGCCTATCGACGGGATCTTTTGAAGGATGAAGAGCTAGGGTTAGGATCTTCTCTGGCTGTTAATGGGTATCGGATAGGTATGCTCATTTCAGGCGCATTTGCACTCTTTCTGGCTGACCGTATTTCCTGGAATTACGTTTATGTACTGCTAGCCGCCTCACTTCTCATAGGTATTATTACTACCTGTTTCAGTCCAAATCCTGAAGGGCACATCACACCACCACAATCTCTTCGTGATGCCGTTACAGAACCTTTTATCGATTATTTTAAGAGAAAAGGGGCTTTTGAGATTCTGGCGTTTATCCTTCTCTATAAGATTGGCGATATTATGGCAGCCAATATGACAACCCCTTTTATTTTGAAGATTGGGTTCACCAAAACTGATCTGGCAGTTATTGCACAAACCTTTGGTATATTTGCTACCATTGCGGGAAGTCTTATTGGCGGCATTCTCATGATAAGAATTGGACTTCATAATGCCCTCTGGATTTTTGGAATTCTTCAAGCTATTTCCACCTTATCGTTTTCTACACTCACATCTATCGGGGCATATTACTCTATCCTGGTATCAACAATAACCTTTGAGAATCTAACGAGCGGTATGGGGGTTTCTGCTTATACGGCTTTTATGGCAAGCCTGTGTAATAAGAGGTTTACCGCTACACAATATGCCCTCTTGAGCAGCCTTATGGGTGTTCCCCGGGTAATTGTTTCATCGCCTACCGGGTATTTGGCAAAGCATCTTGGGTGGAATTATTTTTTTATCTTTTGCACCCTGGCCGCTATTCCGGGTCTGATATTCCTCTTTCGTTACCGGACATGGCAAGGGAAATCTTATCCTTTGAAACCACAGATTACATAATAGTAATCTCAAAACAAAATGTCACAGAGTAGAGTAAAATTTCCCAGAAAGTACAGATCAGTTTTTCCTCATCCCAAAGAGACGGAGTGATAGAGTATCAAGGTATTTTTGTCTCATAATCCCGAAGGGATGGTATGATTATAGCAAAAAAGCAGAAGAAAGGGTTTGATCCCATACGCATC
>SULG01000078.1 GCA_005524015.1 Candidatus Jettenia ecosi | reverse complement strand
TTTTGCATGGTCGATAGCTCATAGCGTTTTCATGGTTAAACACATAGGGAAATATTCCAAATTGAGGGTTCAGGTTATAAACCTGAACCCGCCCAGGTCGCTTTTATTGCTCCTCTTCCTGATTCATGCCAGAGTTTACCCTCGTAAAACTTGTCCTCGTGAAAACGGGGAGCGGAGAAAGGAATGATAATTTTTTATTCAGTCCTTATGTTTTTCCTTTTTGTCTATCCCCAACCGCCGCCAAGCGCCTTATAGATGTTTACACTAGCGTTAAATTGTTGTTGTTTGATGTTTACTAATTCGAGGCGGGATTGCAGGGCATTTTGTTGTGTTATTAACACCTCCAGGTAATTTGCTCTGCCGGTTTTGAATAGTTCTGATGATATTTCTATTGATTGAGTTAAAGCTGCCACTTTTTTTGTTGCAAGGTTGTGCGCCTGTTCTAAATTCTTAATGCTATTCATTTGATTATACACTTCTATATAACCGTTGATAATTGTTTTCTTGTAATTGTACAATGCTTCTATTTGTTTAGCGTGTGCAGTTCTAAATTGTGCTTTAATTGCGCTTCGGTTAATTAACGGGACGGCTAAACTACCAAGCGCAGTGTATGCAATAGATTCAGGCGATCTCAATAAAAATGAGGGATTAAAAGCCTGAAAACCCAGCGCCCCCGTAATGTCTAAAGAAGGATAAAATGCTTTCTTTGCCGACTTTACATCTGCTTTCGTAGCCATCAGTTCAAATTCAGCTTGTCTTATATCAGGTCTGTTTTTTAATAAATCTGATGGAATACCTACTTTTACCTGAGCAGGAATTTCTTTTGAGAAAATTGATTTTTCACGGATGATAGGTTGTGGAAATCTACCCAATAAAAAATTTACTCTGTTTTCAGTCACGGTAATTCTTTGAAGGATTTCGACTTCCAAAGCCCTTGAATTTAACACCTGTGCCTCAAACTGCTGCACGGCTAACTCATTGGCTACGGCAGCTTGTTTTTGAATGGTAATAATAGCAAGCGCTTCTTCCTGTAATTTGATAGTTTCTCTGATAATTTCTAATTCTTTGTCCAAACTTAATAATTCGTAATAGGCAATTGCTATCTCTGAAATTAAGTTGGTAAGCACTACATTTTTCCCTTCAATGCTACCAAGATAACGGGCAAATGCAGCTTTCTTCTTATTACGGAGTTTGCCCCAAATATCCACTTCCCATGTTGTTTGCAAACCGATAAAATAATCGGGAAGGTCGTCGGGTACTATTTGTCCGGGAGTGATCTCGGTTGCTCTGTTTCCGGCGCCATCCATAGTATAGCGCCCGAATCTTCTTTGTGCAACAGAACCGACACCGGAAATTTCGGGGAACAAAGCCCCTTTGCGCAATCTTAAATCTGCCCGCGCAATTTCAATTTTTTGCAAGGTCATCAATACATCCAGATTATTTTTTAAAGATGTATCGATTAAACCAATTAATGTAGTATCAGAGAAAAACTGCCGCCAGTCAATCTTTGCTGAATTTGTTAAATCTTTCGTATCTGCAAATGATTCAGGTATTGTTTTTAAGGCACTGTCTTCAATATTTTTTGTTGTCTGGCAACCTGCCATAAGTGAGCATACAGCCACAAAACCAAAGGCTAATGTATTTTTCGATTTCTTCATTGTTTTAAATTACCTCTGTTAATGCTATTTCTTCTTTGGTTCCTTTCCTCGCAAACTTTTCTGCAAGAGTCGCAAAAGCTACATACAGCCCCGGAATAATAATTACCCCGAATATCGTTCCGAACAGCATGCCCCCTGCTGCTGCTGTGCCAATAGTTCTATTGCCAACAGCGCCTGCGCCGGTTGCAAGCATTAAGGGAATTAATCCGGCAATAAAGGCAAATGAGGTCATAAGGATTGGTCGCAACCTCACGGTTGCTCCTTCAACGGCAGCTTGCATAGGTGTGCGCCCTTCTCTGTGTTTTAATGAGGCAAATTCAACAATCAGAATGGCGTTTTTACCTAATAAACCGATAAGCATAACCATGGCTACCTGAGCATAAATATTGTTTTCCAAACCCATGATCATCAAAAGGAGAAATGCTCCGAATACTCCGGTTGGTAAAGAGAGAATAACGGGCATGGGCAAGAGAAAACTTTCATACTGCGCAGACAATAATAAATACACAAATACCAGACAAATAAGAAAAATATACATTGCTTCATTGCCTGCCAATACCTCATCACGGGTTATGCCTGCCCAATCTATATCATATCCTTTGGGCAATTTTTCTTTTGCTACTTCCTGAATGGCTGCAATAGCGCTTCCGCTGCTGTATCCGTCAGCCGCTTCTCCGTTCACCTCTGCCGATGGATACATATTGTAACGGGTTATCTGATCAACTCCATAAATCCTTTCTATTCTCATAAAGGCAGATAACGGCACCATTTCATCTTTATTATTTTTTACATACAACTTAAGGATGTCCTGGGGCTTGGCCCGGTATTCAGGCAATGCTTGTACCATTACTTTGTACATTTGGCCAAAGCGGATAAAATTGGTGGCATATTCACTTCCTAACAAGGTTTGTAAAG
Organism: Candidatus Jettenia ecosi; assembly: GCA_005524015.1. Taxonomy (GTDB): domain Bacteria; phylum Planctomycetota; class Brocadiia; order Brocadiales; family Brocadiaceae; genus Jettenia; species Jettenia ecosi. Next base: position 14,725 of record SULG01000078.1, on the reverse strand, counting down.
TACCCATTGCATTATCAACCGTTACTCCTTTTTGAGCGGCTTTATCATGATCAATATGAACCATGTATTGCGGGAAGCTTGCATCAAAAACGGTGAAAGCCCTTTCTATCTCAGGCCGGTCTTTCAAGTCGTTGATAAACTGGTTGACCACCGTTTCCATCTTTTTTAAATCCCCTCTGCCGGTTTTATCCAGCAACCTTAACTCAAAACCACTGGCATTTCCATAGCCCGGCACCGCTGGCGGAGGGAAGAACTCGGTTTTTGCATCTTTAATGTGTTTCGTTTTTTCGGCGACAAGTTCAATGACATCATTCACAGATTCCTTTCGCTCTTCCCAGTTTTTTAAGTTAATCAAGCAAGTGCCATAAGTAGCACCTGTTCCATCGGATAAGATGTTTATTCCTGCTAAGGAAGAAACCGACTCTATGGCTTCAATACTTTCACATGCCTTTTGCACTTCATGTACTACTTCTTTGGTTCTTTCTAAAGTTGAACCGGAGGGAGTGGTAATGCTGGCATAAAATGTTCCCTGGTCTTCATTGGGAATAAACCCTGAAGGCAGGAACTTGCCTAAAACGCCTGTCCCCATGCAGAATATCAGCAATACTGAAAAAGTTATAACCTTACGATTAGCAATGATGCCAAGTAATCTTTGATAGCGTTCAGAAAGATTATTGTACCAGGTGTTAAAACCACCGAAAAAGCGATTCAGCAAAGATTTTCTGGTATGGCCACCATGGGTACGTTTCAATAATAGGATACAAAGAGCAGGAGTGAGCGTAAGTGCAACAATTCCTGACAGAACGATAGATATTGCCATGGTAAGGGAGAACTGACGATAGAAAATACCGGTAGGACCCGACATAAAAGCCACAGGAATGAACACAGCCGACATAACCAGAGTAATAGCGATAATGGCTCCGCTGATTTCTCTCATAGCTTTCTCGGTAGCTTTTTTTGCTCCGATATGTGAGTGTTCCATTTTTGCATGCACCGCTTCTACCACTACTATGGCATTATCCACGACAATGCCTATGGCAAGAACTAAGGCAAAAAGGGTAATCAGGTTTAAAGAGAAACCTAATAACTGCATGAAGAAGAGGGTGCCGATCAGCGAAACAGGTACGGCAATAGCGGGAATGAGTGTTGAACGCCAATCCTGCAGAAAAATAAACACTACCAACGATACCAGTAAAAATGCCTCAATCAGGGTTTTTAAAACTTTATGAACGGAAGCATCTAAAAAACGTGATACATCATAACTAATCTCATAATCCATACCTTCAATAAAGGCAGATTCTTTAATCCCGGCTATTCGCTTTTTCACATTACTGATTACTTCACTGGCATTGGAACCCGGCAACTGCTTAATTATGATGGAAGCAGTGGGTTTGCCATTAAATTTTGATTCTACATCAAAATCAACCGTATTAAACTCCACTTCCGCAATGTCTTTTATGCGGAGAATTTCCCCATCAGTATTTGATTTTATGGGGATGTTTTCATACTGGCCTTTGTCTGTATACCTGCCTGTGTATTTTACCACATACTGTAATGCCTGCGCTGATTTATCCCTATCCGAACTTACTCCTACTTTACCCGGAGCAGCTTCTACATTTTGTTCCTGTAATGCTTCCCGTACATCATCGGTAGAAATATTATAGGCAAGCATTTTATCGGGTTTTAACCAGATACGCATAGCGTATTCCCTGGCTCCCAATATGTCCGCATAACCAACACCATTAATTCTTTTTAATTCCGGCAGTATATTAATATCAGCAAAGTTGTACAGGAATTTTTCGTCCAAAGTTGGATCTTTGCTGAAGATGTCTAAATACATCAGCATAGCCCTTTCTTCCTTCTCGATTTTTACTCCATTTTTTATTACTTCCGAAGGAAGTTCGTCCGTTACAACAGCCACCCTGTTTTGAACATTTACCGCAGCAATACTGGGGTCAGTGCCTGCTTCAAAAATAATTTGTATTACACCCACACCATCGTTTCCCGAAACGGACGACATGTATTTCATACCCGGAACACCATTGATAACACGTTCCAAAGGCACAATGGCAGCTTTTGTAACGGTATCTGCGTTGGCGCCGGCATACTCAACGGTAACAATTACCGACGGCGGGGCTATATCGGGAAATTGCGTCATCGGCAATTGGGTTAAAGACAACACCCCCAACAAGGTGATGATTAAAGATATTACTATGGATAAAATGGGTCTATGGATAAATTTTTCAGTCATTATGTTTCCTGCTTAGTTTTTAACCATCAACATGGTTTGTTCTTTTGATTGTGCCAGTATTTGTTTCATGGAAATAACATCAGGAATTATCTTATCTCCTTCTTTCACCAGTTGAATACCTTCATAAATAATTCTATCATGGGAAGATAATCCGGATTCAATCACATACAAATGAGGGATGCGGAGCTTTGGAACAATGCTTTTCATTTTTATGGTGTTGGCGGAATCTACCGTAAACACATACATTTTGTCCTGAATTTCGAAGGTTGCCTTCTGTGGAATTATTAAAGCGTTTTTTTCTTCTTTTGTTACTCTGACTTTGCCACTGGAACCATGTTTTAAAAGAAGATCCGGATTAGGAAAACATGCCCTGAAAGCGATATTCCCGGTGTCTTTGTCAATTGTCCCTGCAACGGTTTCAATACATCCGTTACAACTATGAATTTGATTGTTAGCTAATACTAACGTCACATCATTTTTCTTTTCTGAGTCTATGAGTGTGGTAAAGTCTAAATACTCTTTTTCAGATACATTGAAATAAGCAAACACCTCTTTGTTATCTGAAAGGGTAGTGAGCAGATTTCCTTCATCGACTAAACTTCCGACTTTATTGGGAATCCTGTCAATTATTCCATCAAATGGCGCTTTTATTACCGTATAGGATAGATTTAATTCAGCGCTTGCTACATAAGATTGCGCTTCGTCTACTTTTGCATGAAGCGCATCCAGTTTAGCCTGAGCCATTTGAAGCTCCGTTTTTGAGACTATATTCTTTTCTACCAGTATTTTTACGTTTTGTAAATCCAGTTCAGCGGCTTTTGCCTCTGCAATTGTACTTTTCAGCACCGCCTTAGCTTTTAATAACTCTATCTCATATTTCTTGCGACGCATGCTAAAAAGAATTTGCCCGGCTTTTACAATTTCACCTTCATCAACATGGATTTTTTCGATATATCCTTTAACTTTGGCTCTTATCTCTACGTGTCGTAAAGAATGTATATCTGCGACATAATCATTCGTATATGTCGTATCCATAACAACAGGATTGGTAACAGGATATTTTTCACGATTATCGGTAATTTCTTTTTCTGATGAGCATGCGGGTATAAGGAAAGCAGCGCATATACTCAAATACATAGGTGCTTTTTTCATAGGAATAATTCATAAATAAAGGTGATAGGAAATTGTTTTTTCTTAAGGATAACGGTAAATCAACATAAAAGAACAAAAGATGCTAAGAAAAAGTTCCCAGTATGGCTGGAAATTACTTTTTCCTTTTCCAGAATGTCAGGAAATTACTTTTTTCTTAAGAATAACAGAAAAATAAAAAACATTGTACTATACCTGGCATCCAAAAGATTTTCCCAAAAGGTCATAGATGTTGATTGATTTTTTAGCAGGTTACCGGAACCTGCCAGGTAAAACCTTAAGAAAGGAAAAGGTGGCCTGGTAATGATTCTTTTGAAATTTTTGCTACCAGGAGACTGGATCGTGTTATGTAAGCGTTTCCTGGGATAGCATGGATAAATCCTGTCTCTGTATATCTTAAACAAGGATTGTTTGCCTACTTGTTCCCAAACTCTTCCCCATTTACATGAGGACATGGTTTAGGAACATGCGTATCCGAGAAACTCCTTGCAGGTTCAATTTTGTAAATTGAACCCCTATATTTTGCATGGTCGATAGCTCATAGCGTTTTCATGGTTAAACACATAGGGAAATATTCAAAATTGAAGGTTCAGGTTATAAACCTGAACCCGCCCAGGGGGTATTCGGGAGTAACATGAAAAACCATCCTGGATTCAAATCTAAAACCGGTGTGTTTTTCCATAATCAGGACAAACACAACAGGCAGTCCAGGAATTGTTTTGTAAATCAAATGCTCTCCGGTATATTGATCAATCTTTATCATGTACACATGGCAGAGGCGCAAGATTTTGCAATTATACAGACGTAAGATGTTGCATCTCTACCCAATCCCGAAGGGATGTCCTGATTATAGCAAAAAACAGAAAAAGGCCCTTAAACCCCGAAGGGGTGACATAGGGGAAACCTGTGTTGATATATCATCCCTTCGGGCTTGAAATATAGAGATCAACAGTTGAAGCAGAAAAGACATATGTGACAGAGAAGAGGCGTGGGCTTGTCAGGCCATTTGAGAATGCACAATGCAAAAAATCAGATGTTGATATTCAAGGACTTATATGACATGAGCATTTGCTATACACAGCGTCATTAATCAGATACGAATCTCCGTTTTCACGGGGACAAGTATGTCATTCCCGCCCCCGCTTCCACGAAGATAAACTCCATCGGGAATCCAGAAAAATACTGGATTCCTGGTCAAGCCCGGAATGACAGACAGTTGTAAACTTATGTCGCTATGTATAGTTACAAAAAACTCAAAATTATTGTTTGGCGTCTGATACTAATGTATCCTCCTGCTGAAAACTCTTCAAATATTTGAAGTAATCCCCATCTGTTGTGAGTATGAGATGCGTTTGTTTGTTAAACGTTGATTCATAGGTTTCCAGTGTTTTTGTAAATGAATAAAATTCAGGGGCGTTCTTGTATGCCTCTGCATAAATTCTTATCGCTTCTGCATCTGCTTGCCCCTTAATCTCCTCAGCGGTTCGATACCCTTCCGATTCAATACGCTCCAGTTCTCTTTTCATAGAACCCAGGATTTCGGCCTCTTCTCTTCGTCCTTCTGATTCGTATTTATTTGCGATACGGATACGCTCCGAGCGCATCCGGTCATATATCTTAGGAATAACGGCTTCGACATAATTAATATACTTAACACGGACATCTACCAATTCAATGCCGTACCGGCCTTCTAATGCACGTGTAGCCATTTCTCGAATCTCTTCAACAATCTTGTCGCGGCCCATCGTAATCATTACCTTTTTAATATCTTCCGCCTCCTCCAGCTCCTTTGTTGTATACTCCAGCTTGCGGTTGGTATTTCTCAATACCTCCCTTAAGGTATACGCACTAACTACGTTTTTGACCGCCGATTCAATTACTTCATCCAGTACACCCTGACCACGCGATTCCGTGCCCAGGGATGTATAAAATTTAAGAGGGTCTGCGATTTTCCAACGCGCCCATGTGCCAACACCAATATTTTCTTTATCCCTCGTAAGAATATCACTGGGTTCTCCGCTCCATTCCAGCAATCGTTTATCAAAATACCTGACCTCCTGAATAAACGGGGTTTTCAGGTAAAGACCAGGTTCTGTAATTGTCCGGACAGGTTTTCCAAACTGTGTAATAACAGATTGTAACCGTACGTCTACAACATACAGAGATCCCTTTAAACATATCAGGAGAATAGCTACTGCAATAATTGTTATGATTGTTGCTTTTTTCATTTCCCTACATCCTCCGCATTCAGTCCAAGGATGGGCAAGAACCCCTTTAGATCTTTATCGATAATGTATAATTTTTCACATTTCGGTATAGCCTTCGACATGGTTTCCAGAAAGAGTCTGCGCCGGGTCACATCTTCCGCTTTTTTGTATTCTTCATATACCGCCAGGAATGCTTTCACATCTCCGGTAGCTTCATTAACCCTTCGAATCCGGTATCCTTCAGACTCTTTAATTACTTGTTGTTTTTTCCCTTCTGCCGCGGGCAATATCTTGTTTTTTTGCCCTTCGGCTTCGTTAATGATTCTGTCTCTGATTTGAATCGCCTGGTTTACGGCATTAAAAGCATCTTTTACGGGCGGTGGTGGATCGACCCCTTTGAGCAATACCGTTTGAATGTCAATACCACATTTATAACCATCCAAAATCCTTTGAAGCTCTTCTTTGGATTTTTGTTCAATCTCTATCCTTCCAATAGTTAAGACCTCATCAATTGAGCGATCGCCAATTAAGGTACGCATCACCGCCTGCGAGACGCCACGGATGGTTTCCCGAACATCCCTGACATTAAAAAGATACTCTTCCAACGCCTTTATTTTGTGCCGGATAACCCAGTGCACTTCAGCACAGTTAAGGTCTCCGGTAAGCATTAATCTCTCTTCTTTCACACCGGAATATTCGTAATCAGTCATACCGGAAAGATCATTTTGTCTTGACCTGAAACCAAACTCTTCGTTATACATCCGCTTAACTTCGCCTTTGAGCACCTTATCAATGCCATAAGGAACCTTCGTATGCAACCCCGGGCCAACGGTTTCTATATATTGGCCGAATCTTAAAATAACGGCCTCTTCATTGGCTTTCACGGTATAAAAAGCTGTATATCCGGTGACAATAACAAAAGCAATAATGAGAAAGGGAGGGATAAACTTCTTTATCGATTTCCATGGTATATCATTGAAATGAATATCTTGTGGTCTTCTGTATGGCCCGTAATCAGGCATAGTGCCCCCTCCTTATAAAATCTTTACTAACTCATCTACTTTAAATACCGGCATTTTTACCAGCTTGCCTTTTCTCAGGAGTTTTAATCCTTCATCCTTCTTCGTAAGTTTTCCTATAGGAGTACATACTATATCATTCTTTTTCAGGATAGCAATAACTTCTTTTGTAGATTCCGGATTGAGCGCTATCAGGAGCGCCCCTGATGCGATAAGGCCCAGCGGGTGGATGTTATAAAACTTACATATTTGCTCTGTTTCTGTATAACAGGGAATCTTTTCCCTGTCAATGATAACCCCTGTTCCGGATACGCTTGCAAGTTCCATAATACCTGTCGCTAATCCACCCTCTGTTAGATCATGCATGGCATGGATTTGGGCTGCTGTATTTGCCAGCAAGGCATCTGCAACAACGCTTAATCCGGGATTATTGATAAATGCCTGTGCTCTTTTAACGAATTGATTGCCAAATTCCTTTTTCAGCGCCGATGCCTTTTTATGTGCTATAATAGAAGTCCCCTCTATGGCAATACCTTTGGTCAGTAAAAGATCATCACCCGGACATGCACGGCTATTTACCACCAGCTTATCCTTTTCTACTTCACCCAGCATGGCGCCAACAATAATTGGCCGGTCGATTGTAGAGGAGATTTCTGTATGGCCGCCACATACCGTAATATGAAGCGCCTGGGCTGCTTCAATAATATCGTGAAAGATTTGCGTTACCAATCTTTTATTCGTCTTTCTTTCTGGTAACAGTATGGTTGTCAGGAACCACTTCGGGGTCGCCCCCATGGTAGCAATATCATTAGCATTTACGTTAACTGCATACCATCCGATACGATGTGTGGTAAAGGTAATAGGGTCTGTCTTTGCTACGAGGCACTTTTCCCCAAAGTCGATAACAGCAGCGTCTTCACCAATTTGCGGGCCTACCATTATTCTCGGATCCTGTATAGGATTTAAGGCCAGCAGCCTTTCAAGCAACCGATAATCAAGCTTTCCAACAGGAAAACGGTTCATATGATATCACGTATATCCCGTAAACCGATCTGCTCGCGACTCATAAAAGGCTCGCCATAATCAGCCCGTATGAGGTTGCCATAATATTGATTTTTTGCTGTGATGGTATTGTTGATCTGCTTCCACCGGGCTTCGTCATACGCAAATTGGGATTGATAAATATGTGCGATTTTTAATTTCTTCTCAAATTCCCTGCTGATGTCCAGGATAAATGAAGGAGTAACATGGAGCCGGAAATGAGAGCAAAGATAATAAAAAATACAGGCAGGATACCATGGTTCTCCGGGAATATCCGATTTTGTCAATTTTGCATAAAATCGGGCTGCCTCACCGATCTGGGTAGTCTGAACATGATCAGGATGAGCATCGACCCAGTAGGGAAGGAAAATCACTTCAGGGCGTATCTTTCTGATTACAGCAGCAACTTTTTTACGGGCCCCGATACTATCCATAAGATAGCGGTTTGGAAGGTCGAGCACTGTCCTGCTCTTTATCCCTAATACAGTAGCCGATAATTCCCATTCTTTTTTTCTGATCTCAGGACTGCCATATGGGGTAGGCTCTCCGTTGGTCATATCAAGGATATGAACGTCATATCCCAGGGTAACTAATTTGAGAATACTTCCCCCCATGCCAGCTTCAACATCGTCAGGGTGAGGACCTATAGCAAGAATAGTCGTCATGTTAGATACTGCCGATAATCTCTCCACATACGAGATAGCACAACAGGAAATTTGTAAGCAAAAATAGGGAATTTAATAATTTCTGATAATTACTCAATATTTTTTATCGCTTTCACCATTTCAAGGATTTTTTCTGGTAAATGGTCCCTGTTTTTATAATTCACGGTTACTACGGTAACATCCTTACGTTTTTTTATACCCTCGGTAAAAGCATTCCCATCTTCCATGATGACAGAGATAAGAGGTTTTTCACTATCAAGGATACTCCTTACCAGCTCTCTGAATTTCATTGAGAAAAGTTCCATTTTTCCAATCTCATCAATAACAATTATCGATTTATTTTTCATAGCATTCTCTAACGTTGGAATAGCCAGACTTTCGAAGGAATCAAGATCGACATAATATTTTCCAACTCTATAATCGCTATGATAATCTACGTGTGCCAGAATACCATCGTCTCCCTCTAACGTAACAACCCGAAAACCCATACGTTTACCCATGACACGGATCTCTTCTGTAAAAAAACCTCCGGCATCTGTACCTAGCAAGGGTATAATCTTCTTCATTACTGTTGTTTTACCCATGCCAGGTTTACCAGTTAACAAGATATGCTTCTTCATAATCATACGGTTACTTTTTCAGAATTTTCTCTAATTCCTTCTCTGCGGATCGCACCTTATGTTCGATCATCTTTACCTTTTTATCCGTATCTTTTCTCTCATCCAGCTTTATTACCGTGTATACTCTTTGTGCTGTTTCTAACATCGTATTATGACATTTCTTAATCAAGTCAAATACAGAATCACTATCCCCTTCTACCACGGTACTCATAGCATTCAGCTTATAGTCTAATCCACTTTCATGAATGACTTTAATAACCTTAGCAACGTGACTGGCAAGGTCAACTTCCTCTCCGACAGGTACCACGCTAATTTCAGCAATCATTTCATACCTCCTTTAAAATTTCTTCCCGAAGAAGAATGGTTCTTTTCGTAGTTAAACACGATTACGATAAGGGTGATGGTTTCATGTTATATCAGAAAGCGTATAATTTCAAGCACGAAAACAAAGATGGCTTCCCTGCAAAGCTATTCTTGTTGGTTTCTTCACTATGGTATTGACAAACTGCCTGAAAGGGTATATTAATTGACATTAAGAAACTTTCCGTACACCTGTCATAAAAATTCTGTAAACTAAAAGATTTTCCATAAATAGCCATGATTCAAGACCAAGATACGCAGCATCTCTTCTTCACACCAGAAAAGTTCGCACACGAGCAAGTTCAAAGGATGGAGCCTCCCCGCGGAAGACTCCTAATTGCAGGCTGCCGTTCGGGTTCTTATTTATCAGCAAGGACATTCCAGAGATATAAGGAACTCCTGGCAAAAGAAGGGAGTAAAAACGATATCTTACACCTGGAAAATATCGATAAGCAATTCTCTGATTCAGAAACCTGTGTCCGGTTAGATGTCCACGTCAGTGGTTATGATGTATTCATCTTCCAGGCCCTTTTCAACCCTGCCTCAGACTACTGCATTGACCAAAATTATATGGCGCTCCTCATTGCTGCCAGGACATTTCGGGAAAATGGCGCTAATCACGTAACAGCCGTACTGCCCTATCTTGCATATGCCCGGCAGGATAAACCGACGAGATTTATGAGAGAACCAACAACAGCAAAGCTTATGGCTGATATGAGTATTGAGGCAGGCATTGACCGGCTCGTTGTCTGGAACCCACACTGTGACCAGATCCGGGGATTCTATGGAAGCATGCCAGTCAATGTACTGGGGTCATTACCCTTATATATCGATGAATACCGCCGCTTTCAGGGGCGGGAAGACACCATTGCTGTTGCTCCCGATGCGGGAGCTTCGAAATTTGTAGCTCATTTTGGAAGGGCGCTGAATCTCAAATGTGCCGTTGCATCAAAATACCGTCCACGTCCTGAAGAAGCCGTAATCTCTGAGATTATTGGCGACTTCACAGGAAAAAAGATCGCAATCATCCTTGATGATATGATAAGTAGCGGCGGCACTATCTATGCGCTCATTAAAAGGCTGGTGGAAGAAAAGGGAATTGAGGAGATATATCTTGGAATTTCACACAACCTCTGTGTCGGAAACGCCCATGATCTTTTAATAGATTTATACAAGAACTATCACTTAAAAGAGATGACAGTAACAAATAGCATCCCCCAGACATCCGCATTTCAATCCCTACCCTTTGTCTCAATACAGTGCTTATCAGACATGCTCAGCCGGACAATTAACAGAATTCACTACAATCAGTCAGTAAACGAAATGCTGTATCAGCCATTAACGCCATACATCATTGATTAATGGAAAATCAACCATTCAATTCGCATTGAATCTGCACGGTTAAAGGATTGGGATTATTCCTGTAGCGGATGAATGAAGATGAAGAATAGTTGCGTTGCATATTCTTCGATACTTTAGGAGCATGCTCTCTCATAACCTTTTCCATCATATCCGAGAGGATTATTAATGCGTAACATATTTTCCCTGCGTATAGTGGAAGATCAAATATAGACTCACTATTAACCTGGTGTATAGGAATTTTCTTTTTCTGTAAGCGGGTTCAGGGTGGCACGGACAAACCTTCTTTGTCCGTGCTTGTTTCAATACCCACGTGAACAGGAAATATAATACACTGACAAACAGAGTTTGTCAGTGCCACCCCTGGCTAAACAATACGGTGATATGTAAGCTATTGCATACCATAACTCTATTGAATTTATCTATAAAATACTATTGAAATACCTTTTTAAATAACCTATACTCGCGTAAGACTTAAAGACGAATAACCGTTTTGTGTTGTAATAAGTATTTCTTAAAGTATGCAACTCTCACAAGTATTCAAAATCCCGCTACAATACTTAAACCACACAGGTAATGAACCGCAAGGAATAGAGAATGAAATCATATAAGACGATAGAAGATATTCTTAAACAATACAAAAAAGAATTAGCTGAGAAATATAGGGTAAAAGAAATAGGAATATTTGGTTCTTATGCTAGAGGAGAGCAAAAAAAAAGAAGTGATGTGGATATCCTTGTTGAGTTTGAAGAGGTTCCTGACCTGTTTAAATTTTTCGAACTGGAAAGGTATCTTGAAGAACTTATTGGCCTAAGAGTCGATCTTGTCAGGAAAAAGGCATTAAGAGAAGAATTAAAAGATACAGTCTTAAGTGAAGTAGTCAATATATGAAACGAGATTATAGTCTTTTTATCAAGGATATCCTGGAGGCTATAAAGAAGATTGAAGAATTCGTTGGCAATATGAATTTTGATGAATTTGTCAGAGATGACAAAACTGCCAGTGCTGTAATAAGAAAACTTGAGATAATTAGGTGAAGAAGAAATTTTAAAGGATATACAAGATTTACCTGAGCCTATACAGGAAAAACTAGCCAAGATTGTTCATATTCTTAAAAAAGAATTTATCCGGCCTGAGCTTAATGAAAGACAGGCAACAGAAGAATTCCTTTCTGTATGTGGAACATGGGAAGATGACAGAAGCATTGAGGAACAAATAAAAGCTATTTATTCGAGCAGGAAATCATCCTCAAAAATGGAGAATATATTTTGAAAATCTTCTCGATACCAACACCTGTGTTTACTTACTCAACGGTAATGAGATTCTCAAAAAGAAAGTGAAAGAAATCGGTATTTATTCTTTACTGATCTCTAATTGTGTATTAGCTGAACTATACTCTGGGGCATACAATTCAAAGAAAATTGAAGAGCATTTAAAGAGGATAGAAGGTTTACACATCCAGAATTGGTTAAAAACAAATGTTTAGCCTATACTGAAAATAACATACGATTCGGAAATCGATGTATCCTATATCCGTTTTCTAGAGACTACAGTAACTACTGTTTATAAGAGGCGTAGAATGAAGGGCACATTGACTTCAATTGGCTTTTCAATCTTCTTCGCTGGTTCAATTGTCCCTGATTGAATCATACGTTTGAACTGACTCGAGCCTTCGAATATGTCTCCAAAAATCATTTACTCTGGATTTTGAAATTCCTCAACATTTATAGAGATTTCAAGTATTCTACAAGATTATTTATCTGCTGGTCACTCAAGCTAAGGTTTAAGGCTGTATTGTAATGTTTGACTACATCTTTCAACGTTGCAAATCGACCATCATGAAAGAATCGGCCTTTATTTTTTTGTTTCATAAAAATACCAAACTCACGTATGAAAAGCCCCTCCAGATTCGCTGTCTTATATCGATTATCCGGTGCCCGGTTGGCCTGAAAACTATCAATACCAATATCCTCAGGCTTATGGAGGTTCCATCCCGGCTCAGACCACAACGGCGTAATATGGCAGTTATTACACTCACCCTTACCCTCAAAGACTTCTTTTCCACGCTCGGCAGCATCTTTATCAAAATGAATACCCGCCTTTGGCTTTGGTGCGAGAAGGGATAACTGATAAAAATGGAGTGCCGGAAGTTTTGAGGTAATGAGATCTTCATCTGGTTTTGCCCGCAAATTCCCAAAACCCTCTTTAGCAGCTATGGGAAATTTAGAAGCATCGTCGAGACGAGGATCAAAAAATGTGCCCTTGCCATGCAATTCTATGTTAGCTACAAAGGCATTCCAATAGGTAACTGTACCCCATGCACCGGTCCAGGTATGCAGGTTAAAGCCCGCCAGACCAAAGGCGTTGGGAAGCATCGTTGCCGCAGAGCCTCCATCCGGTCTAAAACCTTTGCCATCGAGCAGAAGCTCTGCATCAAATTTTCCAGGTCCCCAAGAATTGAGTACTTTTTTTACTATCTCTACACTGGTGTTTAGTATAGTAGCAATGACATTTAGATTAGGGGAAAGAGCAGTGATAGAGCCAACATCAAGATCGTAATTGGCCCAACCATCCAATCGTTCGCCGATACCGAAGATTAAAGAATTATTAACGGTAGAGTGACAAAGTGAACATTGGAAACCTATCGATTTAAGAGTGCCATCATCGTTGAAGAAACCCGTGACGCCGACAATTGCGTTACGCTTGAGCAGGAGTAGGGTATTGTTTGGGTCATCAAGATTAAGATTCCCTTCTTTTATTTTTCTAATAATATGCTTGGGCAGCGCCCTCACATCAATTTTTAGCCCCAATGCTAATGCCTTTTTAGGACTTACTTTTTCGATAGATTTATGGAGTTGAAGTTTATCTCCCCAAAATTCCTCATCACCGTAGGTATCAAACCGGAAGATACGTTGGCCCTCAGTAATAAAATCCGATACACCTGATTCAGATTTCTGTACTGGAGCAACTGACATTTCGATGAGTGGGTTTAGTTTCTGTTCTATCCCTGCTGGATCATCTTCTTCTGTAGTCTGTTTCTGCTCTACGCCTATCGAAACTTTTCTACTTGAGAAGGCGAATCCAAGAGTCACGATAAGTAGAATACTAGGTATTACTATAGCTGCTGTCCGTAATTTGATCTGAGAACACATTTTTCTTGCTCCTTTCTGCGGCTATATCTAATCTACAACCAAAACTGATTCCCTCTACAATACGGTAAATTTAAAAGACACAGTCAAAAACATCCAAGATTTAATAATTATCTATAGCCACTATAGCCAGCAAATAATTTTTAATGAAGATTTATTTTCTACAGATATTCCTTAAGATAAAAAGGTTTCTTTCATACTCATGAAAACAACTTTCCTAACGCTTAATCCAAAGGCATTAAGGATGAATGTATCTTTATAGAACAAATAACATGCCTGTAAGATGAATTATTGATAGAAATTCTTATTAGGATAAAAATATATATATAAACCTTTGGGAAATAATTGGTTATGGTTATCGCACAGATATTCGATACGATATCATTGATTTTGAGAAGCTGATTTTTTATGCATACATACACCTACACAATTATTAAATATTATTCTTAAGTAGCTACTTTAAAAATAGATGCGATATATCATATATGTTTGTAAAAGCATACCTTCGATATGAGATTACATGCGTTTTTGAGGATAGTAAAGTGGATGGGTTTGCCAAGATCATTTATTACTAATTTTTAGATGCATTGATAAATGAACTACCAGGCACAGAAGGGTAACTGGAGTTGCCCTTCTGTGCCTCCACAAAAAATTCCCCGTGCTCCTCATTGTCTCCCTTTGTGAAAATAATAAAACACTCGACTCCGACCATCCATACTGATTAATATTCCTTTACTCAAGAGATCCCCAGTAAAATCATTGCTGGTAAACTGAGAACCCTGATCACTGTGGATGAAGATAAAAAATAGTTATGTGGTATATTCTTAAAATAGCATTGAAATAATTCTTTAAATATTTTATACTCCGTGCCAAATTTAAGAATAATCAAACATACAATAAAATTT
>SULG01000077.1 GCA_005524015.1 Candidatus Jettenia ecosi | reverse complement strand
TATAAGGAATTTTCATTTGAATTAAGCAGGTTTGCTGTAGGGCGGATTAAGTGATAGCGAATCCGCCTTTTCTGGAAATAGTATTGGTGGATTCGGCGTAAAAACCAACGCCTTAATCCACCCTATTCATACCTTGAATGTATAGGAATTTCAATTCTGTAGGGCAACCCTTTAGGGTTGCTATCCCTCGTGTATGTATACAGGCGGGGGATGCAAGGCTAAACAGGCTGTCCGAGAATTACTTTGAGCACTAGATGCTATACTATATATTGACCGATTGTATTAATATTAGACAATAAACAGTATATGTTTAAGGTTGCCAATGAATTCTTGGACAACCTGTAAAGCCTCGCCCTACATTGCTCTGTCTTTTCAAATGTATACAATTACCTACAGAGAGTATTTTTAAACAATCATATAAAAATGAATATATATGCTTGTGTTGCAATCGTTTAAAACAAATGTTCGATAACTGCGTATGTATACACATACAGAAAAATAACAGTAGCTCCTACTGGAATAAAACTGACCCTGATAAAATTTGTTTATTATTTGGTTTAAATCTCTATTATTAAAAGAGTTACATAATAATTCTATTTTTACAATAAATCCCCATAATAAAATTTCTATGGCAGATATATTGCGATATATCGCATTGCTTGTTAAACAATAGCGTATATTTAGATAAAGAATAGAAGTACAGATTCAGTAATATTCATTTTGTCTATCAAGGTTTCCCCGTTGCAACTGCCCCTAATCTAATCTTGGTCCATGATATTTATTGTAATAATCTGATTACCAGGAATAATTACAGCGTTAGATTATTCTTACGTAAATTTGTCCTTTATCCGGTTTATTTACTAATGAATATGTATCCTTAAACAGAATCGGTAAATAGTAATTTCGTTAATACTTTTACATGGGAAAATAGCTATGGAAATACATGAGATTAAAAAAATAGTTGATAACGTTGATGGTTGGTTAACAGATAAAGAGGGAGAATTGCTTTATACTTTAGCTAAAAATTGTACGAGTGAAAATGTGATTGTTGAAATTGGCTCATGGAAAGGAAAATCAACAATATGGTTAGGCATGGGCTCAAAACGAGGAAACAAATTGAAGATCTATGCAATTGATCCTCACAAAGGACATAAACACAGACCCGATAAGATTGAAACTTTTGAGGAGTTTCAAAGGAACATTAAGAATGCAAAAATTGATGATATAATAACTCCTATTGTGAAAACCTCAGCAGAAGCAGCTAAAAATTTCGATGAGCCTATTAAACTCATTTTTATAGATGGAAACCACGAATATGATCATGTAAAATTAGATGTTGAGCTATGGTTTCCAAAAGTAACAGAAGGCGGTATTTTAGCTTTTCATGATACGGCAAGCGGAAATAGATGGACGGGACCTAAAAGGGTTGTTAAAGAACTTGTCTATAAGTCAAAAAAGCTCAGGAATGTCAGATTTGTGAATTCTATTACCATCGTTGAAAAGGTGAAACAAACCTCTTTGAAAGATAGAATTATGAATAGATACACTTTTCTATTAAAGGATATTTATGAATATACAAATAAACTAAATTTGCCTAAGCCACTTCGGGTAATAGGAAAGATGCTTATAAGACAATAAGCAGACTCATGACAATTATTTAGCGGCAATTATATAAGTTTGTTCCGGCTTACCAACCGCAGACCTATCAAAAATTACAAAACCAATCCTTTACAGCAGATCAAAATAAATAAAAAAATTTTAATTTTTTTATTGTCATTTCAAATTAACTGTGTTATAAATATGAAACTTTAATTTGCTTTTTGAAAAGAAGAGTTTACCTCACTTTGCTATTTCCGAAAATAATGAGGTAATTTGTTTACAACTTGCTGTGTATTGGATTTTGAGTGTTAAAAGAAATGACTCAACTTCTTCAAATATAAATATGATGATATATATAAATCTCCTGGCAGGGGATGATATAGTTACAACGTATTTGTATAAAGAGTAAAGAAAACTTTAACACTTAAAACTGCGACATCGTTTGTGAAAGCAGGAGGAATGTGAGAACGGTAACGGTTTCTACATCGCCGAAAGGGTAATGGTATATACTCCCGCCTTATATATCGATTATACAATAATCCCTCATCCTGCCTTTAAGCGCCCAAGGTGACGTGCAGACTGTAAGAGCAGAAATCCAATATCTTCAGATTTTAGATTTTGTATGGGCATTCGCAGAGACATAATGGAAATTTACACTGTTTTTCGCCTCTTCGTATGCTGAATCACTAACCATATGGAACCACAATCTAAACCTTGCTGAAGATATAAACATAGCAAGGAGAAAACTGGGCTTCAAAGTTGTTATTTACCATTTCAGTCTTGAATTCCCAAAATCCCCTATATAGTCCAGAATCTCGTCCAGGAACGATCTGTGTATCAATGTGCAGATCAGCGTTTATTCAAGTTTTTGACCATAGTTCTTTTGTTTCAAAACAGTAGTTATACCTAAAATAACTGCCCTCGAAAATTCATTATCATAAAGCGCATTATATAGTGAAAATACAGGGCAAATGGAAGGGGGGGATAACCTACTGAGAACAAAACAGAGATATAAATTTTTGGCCAAAAATTCTTTCGAATGAAAAAATACTCATAGAGAAACCAGAGATGTAACCTATACGTAATGTGGTTAGTTTGATAATTTTTTATTAAACAATAAACAGAGACAGAGACTCGTTATTTTTATTGGAATTTGTATTTTTGCCAATACCGATAACAGCCCTCTAGTACAAAGCTCTCTAAATCTCTATGCATTATTTTAGATGGCATAAAATCATTAAATTTTTAAGTTGTAAGTACTTAAGTGTATTGCAGAGTTAATTTGTTTATATGCTTATTTACAGAATTATGTACTAGTTTTTTGCAACTATTTTACTTTAGTCTTTTAGTTTACATACAGGGGCGAGACTTTACAGGCTGTCCGGGAATGCTTTCACACGGCAAATTCTATACTATATGCTGACAAAATATTAGCATGATAACAATATTTAGTATGGCATTTGCGGGTCGATTGGATTCTCGGACAGCCTGTTTAGCCTTGCCTCGCCGTCTAAATATGTGATCAGGGGTGGCAACCCTGAAAGGTTACCCTGCGGAATTAAAATTCTGCTATTCTTAATAAAAGTATAACAAATATTATGCCACAAAAACTGGAATATACTAAATAATTTTTTCTTGTAGTAAAATCAAGGCATTTGGGGCGTATAAAAGATATATGAGTTTTACATAAGGACGAATAGATATGTGACATGGCACAGAGATGTGTCGCTATAAAATGTGACATGTCACTTTTACATGAAAATTTTTACAGAAAGGAGGCGTCTTTACCAGTTGCAGGTTCATTTTGTAAAGTTTTAGTGCAACGATTTAGAAACTTTTTTTGGAGACGTTTTGAATGAAATTTACTATTAGTCTTTTAGGATTTGCATTTTTGCTTTTTAGCCAAATATTTTCCTTAAGCGAAAATGCCTATGCAAATGCAGATATAAAAGGTTACAAGAATTTTTATGGCATTGCTTGGTGTGGTAAACCGGAAGAGGATATTACGTATGCAAAACAAATGGGTTATGATTATATTGCCATACATCCATCTTCCGCTCTTAAAGACTATCAAAATAACCCTGATTGTTCAGGGCTCAAATTTTATCTCATTGACCCTTGCTGGTATCCACAAGTCTTATCCGGATACAGTAGATACATAGATACCACGAAACCTATTTCCGACAAGGCAAGGGATTTTTATAATCAACGCATGGTTTGGAAGAGTAATGATCCATTCCCTTCCAATTTAGCGACAGGGTATCATCCTCCCGGCGCCTCAACAAAGTTTTCCGTACTATGGGATTTTCAACAACAAGCTGTTATTGATGAGGTTGTCGAGGAAATTATCCGGACAGCGAAGATGTATGAGGACACTAATTTACCGTTTACCTTTGGCGGGTATATTATTGATGAGCCAAAACTTGCTGGCGGATTTTACCGGCTCAATGAAAAGGGCGATAACGAGCCGGTTCCTTTATCCTATTGGACAGGTATGGATTCCGGTTTAGTGCATGGCGCCATCACTCATGATTATGCAACATATGCCGAAGGAATGGCCGCATTTTATAAGAAATTAAGAACACGAATGGCGGAGGAATTTAAGAATCCCAAATGGATTGTTCGGCCAACCTGGCTCTATAATGAGGTCGATAACAATGAGTGGATATACCAGATAAAGGATCGTGCAGATAAAGATGCATTAATCCCGGATATGTTAACCCAGGGAAGTCAGCGAAATGCGAATTTTGTGGACGATGGTAATAACTTTAATTCGGGGATACCTATTACGCACGATAAGGTTGGTAATTCTCAAATTGGTGATTTTAGCGAAGATAAAAATCGTCTTTTTGCTGCTAAAGCAGCTATCAATGGCGCATGGTATAACTGGTTTGGACAGTTTAGTAATACAAAAGATACATCGGATCTTCAGAGTATCACCGAAGTGTCTCCTCAATTAAAACTTATCAGGTGTTTACCAAATTGGGACAATCTTAATAATGTTCCTCTTACCGGCCGTTCATGGAATGGCGCTATTTACCAAAGCACAAAAAGCTATGCAAGCAGTGATGTTATATATTCCCGCCATCCAAAGACAGGAAACCTTTTTGCGGTATTTTTAACTACGAACGGGACGATAAAGCTTGGTGCCGATGAAAAGGTAACCTCTGTGTACCGCACCGATGACTTCTTTATTGAATCGGAAGATGGTACCGCAGACGTTGGTATTACCGGGAGTGAGATACGATTAAAGAACCGGAATACTGTCAACAAAGGCTACATTTTTACCGTAACATCAAATACTGATGAACCTGTGGCAGCAATTGGGCA
Organism: Candidatus Jettenia ecosi; assembly: GCA_005524015.1. GTDB lineage: Bacteria > Planctomycetota > Brocadiia > Brocadiales > Brocadiaceae > Jettenia > Jettenia ecosi. The sequence continues at coordinate 12,531 of SULG01000077.1, read as the reverse complement.
GGGAACTGATGTTGTGGCAAATGGAACGCCAACTACCCATGAGTTATCTCATGCTGCGGAGTATAATACTACCGTTAGTGAATCATTGGATAACGGTGAATCAGTAGGAGAAAATACGGAAGACCCTTACTATGCCAATCTTTCCGCTGAGCAGCTAAAGCTTTCCCCTACGGAGTGGCAACAAGTGCCGATAAGAACTGCTGCACAGAAGGCGGCAGGGCTTATGGGTGGCGAGGGAACGCAGTTGATTTATACCATTGCTTATGCGCAATCCAATCCTAATATGGTATATCTAACGTCTGATACCTCGCAAATATGGAAAAGTGAAGATGGTGGAACTACCTGGAAGATGAAGAAAAAAGGATTCCCGGCAAAAGGCGGTATTTCCCTGGTGGTAAGTTCCACAAACGATAAGGTCGTATTTGTGGCAGGCTCTGTTCACACGGTTAATCGCTCAACGAAATCGGCATGCAGCGGTATTTATAGGACTATAGACGGAGGCGAAACCTGGAAACAAGTGAAACAAACCCATTATCATAAACCATCAGCAGATGAGAAAGGCGGGTCCCATTTTGCCTTTGGCGCCTCAAGTAGTATCGTTTATGCAGGTACCCACGACCAGGGTCTATTAAAATCAAAAGATGGAGGAAGTACATGGAGTTCCATGAATGTATTTAAATCTCAGGAGATCCTTGATGTCAAGGCGCATCCTACGAATCGTTCCGTCTTGTATGTTTCGGCTAAATCAAGCTCTTCCAAAGGTCTCTACAAGGTGACGGATAACGGCAGCGTTACCGTGCAGAAAATCGGTTCCGGCCTGCCCACGTATCCACATACGGTTGTAATTAACCCGAAACAACCTCTCGTCATATACGCAGCGCTCAGGCAGTATGGGATCTATATGTCGGTTGATGGCGGGAATAATTTTAGTCCCAAAAACGGTGGGATATCGGCGCTTAGCAATGGAAAGAAGGCGAGCTATCTGTCTATAAGTCAGGCAGATCCGAACTGCCTTTATGCGAGTTTTTACGCATCACAAAGTGTTTATTATACCCATAATGGAGGCGCTAAGTGGTATTCACCAAATAGTATGGATGAAAAAAATGCTTACGGATATGTCAGTGGTTCCATGGTGGATCCTGCTAGTCCCAGTTATATAGGCTTTCTTGCTGCGCCAACAGCTTTTCATCCGAATAATAAGAATGTAGCTCTTATTGCGGGAAATTCTTATCATATTAAGAGAACAACTGATGGTGGAGTTAACTGGAGATTTGTCTCATCAGGTTATACAGGAGCTGCGGTGGCAAAAGGTTCCAATTCTATGAGTTGGGATCCCCATAACCCTAACAGGTTTGCATTCTTTTTGACAGATTACGGCCCTTATCTTACAGAGGATGGTGGCTCGACATTCAGGACCTTAGACGTCCCGAAATATGGTGATAAGTCAACTCCTGTAGGTGCGCTTGACCCTGCCAGGGATTCCAAGGTTATCGTAACTGCAGCAGGAGAATGGTATAGCCAGGTTATTGTTATTAGCCGTGATAATGGTAAAACATGGACACAAATAAAGAAAGATTCCAATGGGAACAGCACCGAAAGTAGTTACCGTTTCATTGCTTTTCATCCGCAAAATACCAAGGTAATCTATGCGGGTCAGTTCAAAAGTACTGATAAGGGCTACACATGGAAGAAACTTTCAAAAAAAATAGTCGCTATGTACCAGAAGGACGGTAATATTGTCTATTCAGCTTCGAACAACAACGGAACAAACGTTGTCTACAGGTCAACTGACGGCGGAAATACCTGGAGCGCTCCTTATGGAACATTTAAAGGTTCTAACGGCGCAGGGATTTATGAGCTTGCAGTTGATCCATCCAATCCGAACCGGCTGTATGCAGCGGTTGATGCAAGTGGATTGTTTGCCTGGAATGGTTCTACATGGATAGAAAAAACATCGGCTGACGGCCTGAAGAATGATTGGTTTGGCAGAAGGCCAACACAAACTGTAACCGTTGACCCGAAGAGTCCGAATGTAGTTTATATAGGAAGAGCTGCGCCTTCCTATGGACAATCAAATGGTGTTTTCAGATCGACTGATTATGGAGCAACATGGCAAAGCGTTAGTCATAATATAGGTCCCGATATTAACATTAGCTCTCTGAGTGTTAATCCCAATAATGGTTATGTGTACGCCGGTTCCTACCATGGGACATTTAAACTGGCGCCACCTTACTCGAGCGCTAAAGATGTTACTCCACCGATTGCATCCATTACTGTGCCGACTTCAACGGATACGCATACTACTGATCAAAACACGATAAGTCTCAGTGGTACGGCATCTGACAATACATCCGTTACGAGTATAACCTGGGTTAACAGCAGAGGTGGTAGTGGAACGGCTGAGGGTACAGCAAACTGGTCGATACCTAAAATAGCTTTATTTCGTGGTGAGAATACTATTACCATAACGGCTAAAGACCAGGCAGGCAACAAAGGGGTAGATGCAGTTAAAGTAAACTTTGCAGAGCCAAATACAACATTTGCGCACAAGGCCCTGAGTAGTCCAACCATAGACGGGAATCTTAAAGAATCTCTATGGAATATTACCACAAATGCAAACAAGGTCTTAACAGGTACCCCGGATAATGAGGTAAATTTTGGAGTATCGTGGGATGATAAAAATCTTTATGTAGGGGTGAAGGTTTTAGATACTACCTTACGTAATGATTCAGGAGATCCATGGCAAGATGATTCGATAGAGATCTATATTGATGCAGATCATAATCAGAAGACAACGTACGATACCCACGACAGGCAATATATTAAAGGCTATAACGATTCAGTCCTGTTCTCCAGGCAGAACAAAACAGGAGTTTTGCATGCCTGGGCGCCTGTATCAGGTGGATACAGCGTGGAAATGGCCGTTCCGTGGAGTAATCTTGGTATTACTCCATCGGATGGGATGAGAATAGGCTTTGATATACAAAACAATGATGACGATAACGGTGACACAAGAGAGCATGTGCTCACGTGGAATGGGAAAAATGACAATTACCGCGATACATCGGCATTCGGTGATCTGGCATTGTCTTCTGAGGTATCAGAACCCATTATCTAGAAGTATTTTTTATTCCCTGTGGGTTTATCCGCCCACAGGGAATTGCATAAGTTCCGCTCCTGACTTCCTGTAAAATTAAAGACAACAAAACTTGTTTCCCATTTTACAGGAAGTCTAATAATTTGAAAGAGATTTCCTGCCGGCAAAGCTGTATCCAATTCTCTATTCTGCAATGATGCTCTTCATCAACATAAGTACCTGACCACAAGTTTTTGTACATTCTCTTTGTCAACAGAATATAGAATTCAGAAGACAGGATACACAATGCTTGATGCACGATACTCTATCTTCTGACTTCTGACTCCTGACTTCTGTTGATAACGATGAATATACAAAAATTTATAGTCAGGTACCTATTTCGTCAATCAGTCTATAGGGATACCACCTCATAATTGAGGAGTAGGGTGGATTAAACGAAGTGAATCCACCAACTGCCTAAAATGATACAAAAAGGTCACAAAATATATTCGTTTTTTCGGAGAAAAACGCATGTTTCTCTGTTGACATTGCTTGTATAGCTTATTGAAAAACCAATCTTTGTTTACCTGCTCAGGCGGGAGTATGCAGGCACATGTTCTTCTGTATCCACCTGGAGTTTTTAGATAACAAGCCCTTGTATTGTATGTTTTTCAATACAAAAGTGTGACATGTCACGCTTTTGTATTGACACATTTTTGTGACATGCCACACTTTTGTGCCGGTATATCTTTTTTTGTTTACCCCATATCTTCCTCTTTTTGTCTCATAATCTGTTCCGATTTTTTCTCATGAGAATGTCATATTTTAACCTCTTCGCTGCAATTAAATTCTTTTTTCCCCTTCGATGGTATATTTTTTGATACCTGATACGTATAGAGCAGGGAAGAAACTTATATGCATCAAAAATCCCCCTTGATCCCCCTTTAAAAAAGGGGGAAATGGTGAATGCTTTTAGAAAAGGGTGAAAAAAAGAAGTCCCCTTTAGGAATTTGATAATTAACTACATGAAGGGAATCAGGTAAATTTCAATGATAACAAATACAGAAAACAGATGCCGTTTTTGTGAAGCTCATTTGAATCATACCTTTGTGGATTTAGGGATGTCCCCCCTGGCAAATTCTTATTTAAAAACTGAACAACTTCAATACATGGAGCCCTTTTATCCACTGCATGTATACGTATGCAAAGCGTGTCTTTTAGTTCAGTTACCATTGTTTGAATCTCCCGATAAGATCTTCAGTGATTATGCCTATTTCTCATCATACTCTGATTCCTGGCTGAAACACGCGCGGGATTATACGAAACTCATGGTCGAACGTTTTGGGTTTGATATCCGGAGTATTGTAGTTGAGATTGCGAGCAATGATGGCTATCTTCTTCAGTATTTTAAAGAAAGAGGGATACCGGTATTGGGTATCGAGCCTGCAAAAAATGTGGCGGAAGCAGCAGAGAAAGCAGGGATTCCAACCATCGTTACATTTTTTGGAACTCAAACAGCCCTGAGATTGGTCAATGAGGGTAAACAGGCCGATCTTTTAATAGGAAACAACGTTCTGGCCCATGTGCCAGACGTAAATGATTTTGTGAAAGGAATGAAGATATTTTTAAAACCAAAAGGTGTTATTACTATGGAATTCCCTCATCTCATGCAACTTATGAATGAGAATCAATTCGACACTATCTATCATGAACATTTCTCATATTTTTCCTTTATCACGGTAGAGAAGATTTTTGCGCATCATGGTTTAACTATTTTTGATGTGGATGAGGTGCCTACCCATGGTGGTTCTTTAAGGATTTACGCCCGGCATGCAGAAGATGCTTCTCAACCAGTAAGCCAAAGGGTAATGGATTTAAGAACCAGAGAAGAGGTTGCTGGCTTTGGGAGTCTGGAACATCATCTTTCATTTACCGAAAAGGTAAAGGAGACAAAAAGAAATATCTTAACCTTCCTGATTGAAACAAAGCAAAAAGGTAAATCTATCGTTGGATATGGCGCTCCGGCGAAAGGGAATACCCTTCTTAATTACTGCAGTATTCGCTCAGATTTTATTGGTTACACGGTAGACCGCAGCCCCCATAAACAAGGCCATTACTTGCCGGGAACTCATATACCCATTCATAGTCCTGATACAATCAGAGAGACAAAGCCTGATTACCTCTTGATTCTCCCGTGGAATATCAGAGAAGAGGTCATGGAGCAAATGTCTTATATACGGGAATGGGGTGGTCAATTCATGGTATTTATTCCTGAGGTTAAGATATATCCGTGATATTTACCGAGACCAAACTCAAGGGCGCCTATTGTATAGACCTTGAGAAATTAGAAGATGACCGGGGGTTTTTTGCCCGAACATGGTGTCATCGGGAGTTCAGAGAAAAAGGGATTTCCTTCAATCTGGTACAAAGTAATGTTTCTTTCAACAAAAAAAGAGGCACCCTTCGGGGCATGCATTATCAAGTCGCTCCTTATGAAGAGGCGAAACTGGTTTGGTGTATCAGGGGAGCAATGTACGATGTCATTATCGATCTGCGGCCATATTCAGAAACCTTTAAACAATGGATATCCGTAGATTTAACTGCCGAAAATAAGAAATTGCTCTATATTCCGGAGGGCTTTGCTCATGGGTTCTTAACCCTTATGGACAATACGGAAGTTTTTTATTTGATGTCGGAGTTCTATGCGCCTGGATCAGCACGGGGTGTTCGGTGGAATGATCCTTCGTTTCAAATACATTGGCCGGCAGAGGTAACAGTGATATCAGAAAAAGACAGGCAATATCCGGATTTTGTAATTACTCAAAATAAGGTGCAAAACCTGGGTAGGGACGAACCTTGTGTTCGCCCTGGTCGTGGGAAAACGCACAGGTCTTGAATTTACACAAAGGGTGGGCGAACACAAGGTTCGCCCCTACTATGATCCAACATTTTTCATACTTCAGGTATATGGTACTTCAGACTTTGAATAAGGAAACGACACAGAGTAAACCAATGAATACTCTCACGAAAACCGGCCTTGATATGTTCAATCTCATATCTGAACTTTACCCGATATGCCGCAGCATAACCGGCAACGGAGTTCGCGATACTCTTACGATACTCCAAAAACATATCCCTCTCATAACCCATGAAGTTCCAACGGGAACTAAGGTGTTTGACTGGACTGTGCCAAAGGAATGGAATATACAGGATGCATATGTCAAGAACTCAAAAGGCGAAAAAATAATCGATTTCAGGAAAAATACCCTCCATGTTCTCAACTATAGTGTGCCAGTAAGGAAAAGTGTTTCTCTGGATGAATTAAAAGAGCATCTTTTTACGGTGCCTGAATACCCTGAGTGGATACCTTACCGAACATCATATTACCAAGAAAATTGGGGATTTTGTATCAGTTATCATCAATTGATAAATCTGGGAGAGGACGAATATGAGGTAGTTGTTGATTCATCGCTTGAAGATGGTTATTTAACATACGGCGAATATTACATCAAAGGGAAAAGGGCAGAAGAGATATTAATTTCATGTCATACGTGTCATCCTTCCCTGTGTAATGATAATCTTTCGGGAATTGTCCTCGCAGTCTTTCTTGCAAAACATCTTGCCAGTATGTCTCTTGATTACTCGTACCGGTTTCTATTCCTTCCGGGAACGATTGGCTCTATAACCTGGCTTTGTCTGAATGAACCGTATGTTTCAAGGATCAAACATGGCCTCGTTGCTGCATGCTTAGGCGATTCCGGAAAGTTTACCTATAAGAGAAGCCGCCGGGGAAACGCAGAAATAGACAGGGCGGTTATGAACGTCTTAAAAAATTCAGGAAATGCTTATGAAACAATCGATTTCATTCCTTACGGGTATGATGAGCGCCAGTACTGTTCTCCTGAATTTAATCTTCCTGTCGGATGCCTCATGAGGACGCCGTACGGTCATTATCCTCAATACCACACGTCGGCAGACAACCTGGAATTTGTTCAACCTGAATCTCTCGCCGATTCGCTTTCTCTCTATCTGTCCATTTTCAATGTTCTTGAAAATAACAAGGCGTATTCAAACAGGAATCCAAAATGTGAGCCACAGCTTGGAAGAAGAGGTTTATACCAAATGACAGGCGGTCAGAAAGATAAAAAATTAAAGGAGCTTGCCCTGTTATGGGTTTTGAATTTATCTGACGGAAGTAATACCTTATTAGATATATCCGATAGATCAGGAATTGAATTCACCCTCATTCATGAAGCAGCAGATATGTTGATGAAACACGATTTATTACAAGAATGTCCACATTAAGCGATCAAATTGCATTAGTAACAGGGGCAAGTAGTGGTATCGGCAGGGCCGTTGCTTTAAGCCTTGCAGCGCAAGGCGCTACCGTTTGTCTTGCAGGAAGAAATATATCTTCCCTTGAGGCTATGATGAAAGACACCCAGGGAGCGCCATCCTGCATCAGGGGTTATCAGACTGATTTAACCGTAGATGATGATATTCAGAAGTTAAAGACATCTCTGCAACAAGATTTTGGACATATTGACATGCTCATTCACAGCGCCGGTATTTTTTCAATGGGTACGCTTGAGTCTGCCCCGGTTAAAGACCTTGATAAACAATATCAGACCAATGTTCGTGCTCCTTACCTGCTTACCCAAGTGCTCTTACCTATGATTATTTCCCGACGCGGACAGATCGTATTTGTAAATTCCAGCTCCGGACTGAATATAAAGCCAAATTTGAGTCAGTACGCAGCAACAAAACATGCACTCAAGGCTATTGCAGATACGTTAAGAACCGAAGTGAATGCGTATGGTATTCGTGTTTTGAGCATTTATCCAGGGCGAACTGCCACTCCCATGCAGGAGGTTGTTCATAAGATGGAAGGAAAGACATACTATCCGGAACGGTTTATGCAAACGAAGGATATTGCATCGGTAATTATCCATGCACTCACCTTACCCCGAAGCGCTGAAGTTACTGATATTAATATAAGGCCTTTTATTAAGTTTGATTAGAAGGAACTGCTACCTATGAACACACAGAATAAACCTACTCGTCGTGAATTTATGAAGTGGACAGCACTCATTGGTGGAGCAATAAGCACGGTGGCGATTTTTAGTTTTACCGGAAAAACTCTCCTGGATAAACAGAAACGCGCAAATAGGTTGATGAAAAGCACAAAAGAACATGTACATGGCAGGAATCAATGGTTTACTCAGAAAGAGAACGCTTTGATTGGTGTACTTGCAGCCCTTATTATACCCTCTGATGAGACAGGGCCAGGAGCGTTAGATGCCCATGTCGCTACTACCCTTGATGGTATAGTGTTAAAATCGCACGCAAAACAGCTTCTCTATAAAAAAGGTTTGGATGCATTTGATGAGATAGCTCAACGTGAATATGGCCCTCTGTTTTCCGAATTAACTCATGATCAACAGATCGATATACTCCACCTGGTAGATATACCATCTGGAAAGTCTTATGCTCCTGGTCGTTCCTTATTTGACAAGATACGTCGTAAGGTTACTGGTAAGACTAAATATCTTTACTATAAACACGGTAAAATGGGAGGGCTTGGAGCGGCCGTAGACCTGTTTCCGGTACTTACAAAAGATGTAATGCAAGCCTTCTATACAAGCCCTGTCGCATGGAACTGGCTTGGCTATGATGGCCCACCCCAGCCTCAGGGGTACCTTGGACGATTATCTCCCTGTAGTACGAGTATACTATTTAATACCGCACATAATGTAAAATAGGTTGGGTTTTAAAAGGTAAAATCACCCACCCCTAACCCCTCCCGGGAGGGGTTAGGGGTGGGTCCATTCCCATACGCATCAAGCTAAGCGCCGACAGCTTGTTCCCAAACTCTTCCCCATTTCCATGAGGACATGGTTTGGGAACACACATGTACGAGAAACTCCGTTTCTCGAATCAATGGTAGAACAGGCATCTTGCCTGTTCTACCGTGATAAACCTGAATGATAGTGTGTATGATTCCTCAGGAGAGGCAGGTTTCAAACCTGTCCCTACTCGAAACAGAGTTTCGAGGCAATTGCGTTCCCAAACAGAGTTTGGGAACAAGCCAACGAGCCACTGAGCTTAGCTTGATGCGTATTGGGTCCATTCCCCTGTAGAGACGCAACATCTTGCGTCTCTACGTAGCTCATAAAAAAACGGCGCCGATTTCGTATTGAATATATATTACATAAATAGTTCACGAGAAAAGGAGCAATACTGTCTATGCCTAATTTACAACCAAAGAAACAAACCACAGATATAGTAGTTATAGGCTGCGGTAGCGGTGGGGGGGTTATCGCTAAGGAATTGTCTGAGGCAGGCCTGTCGGTTGTTGTTTTGGAGTCCGGCAAACGATTTAATCCTCTTCTTCACTATAAGACATATGAGCAGAATTTTGAGGTTACAGCCTCTGAGATATTTCAGCCAGATAACCCACAGAGAGATCTCTATACCTGTGAAGGTAAACGGTTTAGCTATAATCGTGTCAAAGGAGTTGGTGGCTCAACATTACGATACATAGGAGTTGTGCCGCGTTTTCACGAATCAGATTTTCGTGTCCGTAGTGAAGACGGGGTATCGGATGACTGGCCAATCAGTTACGCTGAACTGGAACCCTGCTACACGAAAGTCGAATATGAATTGGGTGTTTCCGGACTTGGCGATACATTGGCTAACCCATTTGATCCTCCACGGAGTAAACCTTACCCCACACCTCCCCATGAATTTAATTGTGCGAGTAAGGCAGTGAAGAGGGGGGCTGATAAACTTGGGCTGCATCTTATACCCTCGCCCCTTGCTTCTCCCACAAGACCATGGAATGGAAGACCCTCATGTATAGAATGTGGCGGTTGTATGTTCGGATGCTTCGTTACTGCTAAATCCAGTATTGATGTAACGTATGTCCGTAAGGCTGAAGCTACCGGGCTTGTGGATATCCGGACACAATCTATGGCACGTGAAATTACGGTCAGACCAGACGGTAAAGCACACAGTGTGATTTATTTCGATGCCGGAGGTAATGAACAGGAAATATGCGCATCTGCAATTGTTGTGGCCGGTAACGCAGTAGAGACACCCCGTTTGCTCTTACTCAGTAAATCAGGACTATTCCCGGAAGGTCTGGCCAATTCAAGCGGCCTTGTCGGCAAGTATTTTACCGAGCACCTGGCCCTCTTTTGTGATGGATTGTTTTCTGAGCGTTTAGACACATGGCGGGGTAACCCTGCAGGCGGAATAATACAAGATTTTTATGAGACAAATAAACGTAACAATTTTGTGCGTGGTTGGACAATTGAGGTAAATAACGGTGGAAAATGGCCATTATCAGTAGCATCAAAGGTTAACGGTTGGGGCAAAGGACACAAAGTGCGTATGAAAGAGGTTTTTGGCTACCTTGTTGGCCTTGCTTCCATCGGTGAACAGTTGCCTGATATCCGTAACCAGGTGGCATTGGACCATGATGTGAAAGATCATATGGGGATACCCGTACCGAAATTGACCAATGAGCCGCGTGAAAACGATCGTAAAATGATGAAAGCAATCCTTCGGAGTTTTAAAGATGCCTTTGAAGCATCAGGCGCCAGAGAGATTTGGGAACCCAGGATGGGCGCTTCGGCGCATTATCTGGGTACTTGCCGGATGGGTAAAAATCCCGATACATCCGTCGTTGATCCCTGGTGCCGTACACACGATGTCCCTAATCTTTTTATTGCAGATAGCAGCGTATTTGTAACGGGCGCCGCAGTCAATCCTGCACTTACTATTATGGCGTTGGCTACACGTACAGCTGAGGGCATTATAGCCGGATTTAAACAAGGAGTATTATGACAATATCGGTAAAATATAAATTGGTTGTCTTTATTATTCTCATGATCATGGTGGGGATATATCATGCCGGATGCTCATCTGGCAACGGTAATGATGCTCCAGTAACCGTAAAGGCTGAGAAAAATAAAAAAAGACAAGAAAAAGTATGTATCCGGAATCAATCGCCTCATCAACGGTTCCCTCAAGGCACATCCCTCTAATCCCCTTTATTTTACTGATGAAAGCGGGAAGGCGATTTATCTGACAGGATCACATACGTGGAACAATTTTAAAGACATAGGAACAACGAATCCTCCGCAGCCTTTTGACTACGAGGCCTACCTGGATTTCCTTCAACAACATAATCATAATTTCATACGGCTTTGGACCTGGGAATTGACGAAACATAAGTATAAAAGTGAAGGAGTGCGGAAACGGTCGGCTCCTTTCCCCTGGTTGCGTGTAAGACCGGAAATGGCGTTAGACGGTATGCCGAAGTTTAATTTGGATACCTTTAACAAGGCATATTTTGACCGGTTACGCTCGCAGGTCATTGCCGCAAGAGATCGTGGAATCTACGTCTCGATTATGTTATTCGAGGGGCATTCCATACAGTTTTCGCTGCCACCCTGGCGCTGGGATGGGCATCCTTTTCATAAAGATAACAATGTGAATGGAATTCATGGAGATCCCAATGGGGATGGGTATGGTCTGGAATCTCATACCCTTAAGATTCCCGCAATTACTGCCCTGCAGGAGGCATATGTCCGGAGAGTTATTGATACGGTGAATGATCTTGATAACGTGTTGTATGAAATATCCAATGAAGATCATGCGGATTCAGTTGATTGGCAATATCATATGATCGATTTTATCCATAATTATGAGAAGACAAAATGGAAGCAGCACCCGGTAGGAATGACTACCCACAGGAAACTTGGGAATCAGGTTCTTTTTGATAGCAAAGCCGATTGGATATCACCGTCAAAATTCAGACGGGAAAATGACCCTTACGAGGTTGATCCGCCGGTAGCTCACGGAGATCATGTTTCGATTCTCGATTCAGATCATATACCTATATTGAGAAACGATCATGCCAGGGATCAGAGAAGTTGGGTATGGAAAAGTTTTACGAGGGGACATAATGTTCTTTTTATGGACCCGTATCTTGAATATATGAAGGATCGCAATTATCCAAAAGACTCAAAGCCAGACCCCTTTTATAATCCGATTCGCCGGAATATGGGGTATACTATGAGGTATGCAAACCGAATGAATCTGGCAGCTATGATACCCCACAATGAGTTGTCTTCTACGAAATACTGTTTGGCTAATCCGGGATCTGAATACCTGATTTATGCGCCATCTGGCGGTATGGTGGCTGTAGATCTTTCATCAACTTTTGAGATGTTTCATGTGGAATGGTTCAATCCAAGAACCGATAAGACTATTCCACAACAGAAAACGGCCGGTGGTGACATACGGTCTTTCACTGCCCCGTTCCGGGGTGATGCAGTTCTTTATCTCTACAGATAAGAGAGATTAAAAAAGGAGAGATCTGTAGGGCAACCCTTTAGGGTTGCTATCCCTCGTGTATGTATACAGGCGGGGGATGCAAGGCTAAA
>SULG01000076.1 GCA_005524015.1 Candidatus Jettenia ecosi | reverse complement strand
CGTTCTCGGAAATAATCCTCAATCGTTTGTTTATGCTCGCTCAGTTTACTTTCGGGACGATAAAAATTGATCTCTTTTAATTTCTCTATGCCTCCAGCCTTATATTCTTTGAGATACTGGGTAACAACATTAATTGAGACCCCGGTTAATTGTGCTATTTTGTTATGTGGCTCACCTTGACTTTTGAGCCACAGTGCTTCCATCTTTCGTTGCACTCGTGGATGGGGATGATGATATCGTTCATACTTTAATGCTTTTATATCTTCTTCAGTAAACGTTATTTTTATCATAATCTCCTCATAGGAAGGTTCTGTAAAATACTATCGTTCACTGAAAATTATACTATCACTGGTAAATCTATCAATTTAAAATCACATTTTGTGAACATCCAGAGTATAACTCTACGTTCGCAGTCACAATTCCTGTCTGCCGATATGCACCAGGCTAATATTTCCCAATTTCTCTTCTTGACTAAAATGCCTATTTACTATACATTACATTGATAGAAATTTGAGCATTGATGTAAACGTTTGGATTTGTCAGAAAAACAGATACATGAACCTCTTCCAAAAATTAAAACCGGGAATTCCTAAAAGAGGTCTTTTCTATATCGCTACCGTAGTGTGGGGATTTGTCTCATTTCGGATCCTTTCTATTGGGTTTGATGATATTTTTGAAAATACATCATTTTACTGGATATTCCTTTTAGCTGGCGTCTTACTATCTATTCCTTTTTTTAAATTTTTCTTCCTCAAGATCTCGAATAAACATATCAGGAGAATACTCAATGTAAAAAGTGAACGACCTTGCCTTTTCTCTTTTTTTGATATCAAGGGTTACGGTATCATGGCTTTCATGATTGCATTAGGGATCATTGCACAAAAAATAAGGATCGTTCCACTTTTGTACATAGGAACGTTTTATATTTCGCTGGGGCTCTCTCTTTTCTTTTCCGCTCTCCACTTTCTTATCTCGGGGATACGATATAAGCACATGAGCATCTGCAGATAAATGGGAATACCTAAAATCCCAAAATACTTAAAAATATATGGAATAATAAGAACCTGTAATACAAGGGGCTATCTTTTATGAGTCCGATGTAGGGCAAGGCCTTAGCCTTGTTCAGGAAACTTTAGAAAGGAGCACAAATGAATAAGAAACAATGGAGCAGTCCACCAGCAATGTTGATCGATCCCAAGAAAATTTACTATGCAACGATGGAAACCGAAAAAGGTACGATTGAAATACAACTCTATCCGCAATATGCCCCGAAAACAGTCAACAACTTCGTTTTCCTGACCCGGGAAGGCTTTTACGATGGCATCAAGTTCCATCGGGTAATCAGCGACTTCATGATCCAGGGCGGTGATCCCACAGGCACCGGTAGAGGTGGTCCCGGATATAAATTTGAGGATGAGGTAAAGGGAAATCCCCTGACTCATGAGACTGGAGTGATCTCAATGGCCAACGCAGGACCAAATACCAACGGGAGCCAGTTTTTTATCACACACTCACCACAACCACATCTCAACGGTAAACATACTGTTTTCGGTAAAGTAACCAGCGGTAAGGATGTCGTGGACGCAATCCGTCAGGGCGATATGATTACTAAGGTAACTATTCGCGAAGCCGAAGGTTCTTAAACCGAGCATACCACGTATGCCACAGAACACAACAGGTTGTCCGGGAATAGGTATTACTTAACAAGCTCTCATGTTATAGCCCTTGAATATCAACACCTGATTTTTTGCATTGTGCATTCCCAAACGGCCTGGCAAGCACACGCTTCTTCTCCGACACATATCGTTCGGCTTCAACTGTTGATCTCTATACTTCAAGCCCGAAGGGGTGAATATGATTATAGATTCAACGGAGGTTTTTTCTATGTCACCCTTCGGGGTTGAAGGGTTTTTTTCTATAATCATGACATCCCTGCGAGATTAGGTAGAGACGCAAGATTTTGCGTCTCTACAACCTATCGCTCTCATCATTCTGTCCCTTTAAGATGAGAAAACGACAAAAAAGATCAAGCTTTTACCGGCATACGGCACGGCATTGATCAGAGAGGTCTTACAGCTGACATTCGAGAGGTTTTCACGAGTACCAAGAGATGATGATTGATTTTTAAGAAGGCTACATGAATCTTCTCAGTAAAAACCTTCGGAAAAGAAAAAGTATGCCGGGGAGTGATGCTTTTGAAATGCTTGCTACCAGGAGAAGGAATCATCAGAGATAAGCGGTTTTTGCGGTGGCAAGGCAATATTATTAAACATTTTTATTAAGGGAATGGTAAAAATGCTAAGAGGTTGTCTGTAAAGTTCATATTCATGCCTGGAATTTATTCCTTTGGTGGATTCACTTCGTTTAATCCACCATTGCATCTAAAACCGGTGTGTTTTTCCATAATCAGGGCGAACACAAGCAGACTGGGTCAAATGAGCTTTTAGCCGCATTTTCTATACAGTATATTGTAGTGTATAAATTAATAAGTCCTGTATATGAACAAAGAATGCTCATTTGACCTAGTCTGAAGGTGTACTCCTACCTCGGTTTTGCGCCGTATTCTGACTGGATCAAATAGGGGAAGCCGGTTTGGGAATGTTGTATGCAATGGGTATTTCTTCTGAAAAGGACCCAGAAATTATTTCGTCTTTGATGGTGTAACCTATCCATCGTTAAAAACTCCTTCTTCTGCTCAGCTTAAAAGAAAATCTCTCGAAGGCTAGTTACAGGAAAAATAAAGATGAAATAACCTAAGCCCGAAGGGCTGTCATGATTATAGATAATGCACAACCACGAATAAATAACCCCGAAGGGGTGAAATGATTATAAACCCCGTAGATGAAATTGAATACACCTGCGTGTGTCAGAACATAACCCATACGTAGAGACGCAAAATCTTGCGTCTCTCCTCTACATGCCATTCGGTCTCAATCGTTGATCACTATGGCTTCGCATAACCAGTTATTATAAGAGTTACTTTACCATTATTGTACCCGTATTATCTTGCAATGCCTCCTTGACCTGATCAAGAGAGGTAATGATTGCTGATCTTCCTCCCCAATCCAGGAAATTTATGGCTGCTTGGATTTTTGGGCCCATACTTCCTGGAGGAAAGTGACCTTCTTTCATGTATTTTTTAGCATCATTTACGGTTAATCTGCTGAGTGCATATTCGTTTGATTGTTTGAAGTTTAAGAAGGCATGTTCTACATTCGTAAGCATCATAAGACAATCGGCCTTGAGATCCCGTGCCAGAATACCAGAAGCAAGATCCTTATCAATCACAACATCAACACCTTCCAAGTCTCCATCTTCTCTCACAACAACCGGAATGCCACCGCCGCCGGCTGCTATGGCAATATCACCTGCTTCCAACAGCTTTTTTATAGCCCGCTCTTCTACAATTTTGATAGGATTCGGAGAAGCAACAACCCGCCGGTATCCCCTGTGAGAATCTTCCGCGATATGCCAGCCTTTTTCCCGACGGAAGTATTCCGCCTCTTCTTTCGTAAAGAAAGGGCCTATGGGTTTGGTGGGATTTGAAAAGGCTTTATCATGTTTATCGACAATAACCTGTGTAACGACAGTAACTACACACCTATCAATTCCCTCTTTTCGCAGCCGATTGGTTAAGGATTGTTGGATCATATATCCTATTGCGCCTTCAGTATCTGCTACGCAGATACCGAGGGTAAGTTCCGGTACTTGATTTCGACTAGCATCTGACATGAGTAGCATATTACCTACCTGAGGTCCATTCCCATGCGTAATAACTACCGCATAGCCTTGCTTCAAGCAGTAAACGATACTATCCAGGCTCTTCCGTATATTCTCAAACTGCTCTGCAATAGTACCCTTCTGCCCTTCACGGATGAGAGCATTTCCTCCTAAGGCAATTACGATAATTCGATCTTTCATACTACAATAATTTTTTTTCTATAAGTTCTTTCAGGGTAGGTGTGCTTATTTCTTGTAGTTCATAGCGAACCCTATCAGTTGGTTTATCTATAAAGATAAGCTTCCTTAAGTCAACGGGTGTGCCAATAATCACCATATCGCATGGAATACGATGTATGGTTTCCTGTAACTCTTCCTTTTGGGAATGTCCATAGCCCATCGCAGGCAACAATTTTCCTATGTGAGGATAATTTCTGAATGCTTCAGCAATAGATCCTATGGCAAAGGGCCTTGGATCGACAATCTCTCCTGCGCCATATTTCTCTGCTGCCAGGACTCCGGCACCAAAGGCCATACCACCATGTGTTAAGGTTGGCCCATCCTCTATAACCAATACTCGTTTGCCCTTTATCAGTTCCGGCTCTTCAACAGTTATCGGTAATGCAGCATCCACAATGATAGCGCTAGGATTTAATAATTTTACCTGCTCTTTCAGGTACTTTACATTCTCCGGCTCCGCCGTATCTTCCTTACTTATGATGATACTATGTGCCATGAGGAAATTCGTTTCTCCCGGATAGTAGGTAATCTCATGTCCTGTCCGGTGCGGGTCAACGATGGTAATATGCATATCAGGCACATAAAAAGGGATGTCGTTATTACCTCCATCCCAGAGAATAATATCTGCCTCCTGTTCAGCTTCTCGTAAAATAGCTTCATAATCAACTCCTGCATATACCACCGTGTTATGTTCTATATGGGGTTCATATTCTTCAATTTCCTCGATAGTACAGTCATGTCTTTTAAGGTCATCATAGGAGGTAAATCGCTGTATACGCTGTTTGGCAAGATCACCATAAGGCATGGGATGCCTTACGACAATAACATTCTTCCCCAGTTCTTTGAGAATCTTGCAAACCTTTCGTGAAGCTGGACTCTTGCCGCAACCTGTCCTTACAGCACAGATAGCAATAACGGGTTTTTTACTCTTTACCATAGTTTGCCTTGCACCGAGGAGAGTAAACTGTGCACCTGCCGCATTCACAAGGCTTGCTTTATGCATAACATATTGATACGACACATCGCTGTAAGAAAATACCACCTCGTCAATAGCATGGGATTTTATAAGCGTTATTAATTTTTGTTCCGGTTCAATAGGAATACCCTTTAGATACAGCTTACCTGCTAATAAAGGAGGGTATTGCCTTCCGGTAATATTTGGTATTTGTGTTGCTGTAAATGCAATCACTTCATATTCAGAATTATCACGAAAGCACATATTAAAGTTGTGAAAGTCCCTTCCAGCCGCTCCCATGATAATGATTTTTTTTCTCTTTGGCAAGTGAGCCCTCCTCTCAACCTTTCCTGTCATTTTTTTATCAACATATCCACCGTTACATTCCATATTCTATCAGCAATTATTTGTTCAGACAGCAATTGGCCATCTTTTGTACAATCGATCATTATCCAGGTATTTTTTCCCTTCACAATTTCCAGAAAGGTTTGTTGAGCATGTCGCAGATGATTTATATCCTCTTCATGGATATCTTTTTTTTCATCTCCGAGATACGTGCGCTGTTCTTTCTTTTCAATAAGCCGGTACGCTATCTCTGCCGGTACATAGAGCAAGATATTTAAATGAGACCTTGGGACAGCAAAGATAGAATGTTCTAAGATATCCAACCATTGAAAAAATTTTTCTCTCTGGGCAGGATCACTGATTTTTCCTCCCTGGTGAGCCATATTATCACATACATAGCGGTTCGATATGATAATCTTGCCCTCTCTCAACCACGTATTCATTTGTTCTTTGCACTCCCATCGGTCTCCTGCGTAAAGCACTGATGCCAGGTATGGACTTACTATCTCTGCACTGCCAAACTCACCTTTAAGGTACTTTACAATCATATCGGCAAAAAAGGTTTTACCGTACTGGGGAAAGTCTGTAGTGACGGCAGGGTAACCTTCTTTTAGCAAACGCTCATACAAAAGCTTTGTCTGTACTGTCTTACCACTACCATCGATACCGGTAATAACAACTAATTTTCCCCGCATTACATAATTCTCCAAATTTCGTTTATCTTATTTATTATATAGTTTCCAAAAACGTAACTCCTTAAAATACGGTGCAAAACTGGAGTAGGGGAGAACCTTGTATTCGCCCTCTATGACCCAGCAGTATTTTGAGTAGCTACCAAAAAACTATCCTTTTCTGTACAGATACCTATTGCTTTATAGCAATTTTATCACTATTGTCAACATTTTATATCGAAACTATAAAATTTGAGAGATTATCTTCTATGTTGACCTGAGAAGTAAAATCTGCTACATTTGATATCCGATTGAAAGTCCATAACGAATCCTTACCTTTTTCTAAAACACCGATAGAAACAATGTCAGAAAACAGTTGTATATATGCAGAAAAAATCAGAATAAAGATTTATACGATACTACTCATCTCAATAAGTATAATAAGTTTTTCAGGATGTGGTATATTTTCTAAGAAAGTTACCATAGAAAATGTAGTGACAAAAACTGATATTGAACTCCAGCGCAAGTTAGAGGAATGGACAGAACAGCTCTACTCTAACGACCCCACAGTACGAAGCTCAGCGGCAGTTTCTCTTCTGGGTTTAAACCTCCTCCATGCACAGGAACCACTGGTAAAGATATTAAGGAATAGTGGTGAGCGTGAGGATGTGCAGATATCTGTCATTCATGCATTTGGATTCACCAAAGATGACCGCGCAACAGATATTTTGATTGATTTACTGGATAGCGAATCCGCTCCGATTCAAACTGCTGCAGCCGAATCACTCGAAAAGTTGAAAACAAGAAATTCTATACGAAAAATGTCTGAGACAATGCTCGATCCTAAACAGTCTATAAGTGTTAAGTTATTACTGGCAAAGTCATTGGGCAATACAAATGATCGGGATGCTGTCGATCCCTTGATTAAAACGCTTTCAATGGATGACATCAGATTGAGACAAGTAGCCATGGAATCTCTGGAAAAGATTACAAAACAACCCAACATGAATGATTCAGCATGGTGGAGAGGGTGGTGGGCCCGTAATAGATCAAAAACACGTGAACAATGGCTTGAGGATATTGTATCAAAGCAGGAAGAGAGTACACAACAGTTGGAATCAAAGATTGAGGAATTGAACTTCGAAATAGCTCAAAAGTTTATTAAACTGCTTGAAGTTCGGCCCGATAAAATGGATCCAAAGCCATTAGTTGAGGCGATGGAGAGTGATTATCCCAACGTAAGGATATTTGCTGCAAAAGAATTGGTAAAGATTAAGGAACCATCAGTAATCAATGCATTAATAAATGCCATATCAGACGAACAGAAAGAGGTTCGCATCGAAGTGGTTCAGGCATTGGGAGAAATTGATAATGATGATAGAGTCATCAAACCCTTAATTCAGTCTTTAAGCGACACGAGCCTTGCTGTCAGACAAGAAGCGGCAAAAGCCTTAGGTAAACTGGGAAAACGTGAAGCAGAAGAGGATTTAATTTTAGCATTAAACAAGAATACCGATCTCTCTCTTATGTGTTCTATAATAGAATCTTTAGGGCAGATTGGAGATACACGGGCGGTTGATCCTCTCATTACTTTTTTAGGACATAAAGAACCAAAAGTACGGGAATGCACAGCCGCCGCACTTGGAAAGATCCGTGATGCGCGCTCAATGGAGCCTTTAATTGCCGCCTTGAACGATGAACAGGAGCGCGTACGTTGGTATGCCGCTGATGGTTTAGGGAAAATTGGCGATCCTCTCTGCGTAGAATCACTTATCAAATTACTTTCTGACCCCAGTGCGCGGGTAAGAGAATCTGCCGTAACGGCATTGGGACAGATAGGGAATCAACAATCGATAGAATCGTTATTAAAAGCGCTTCAGGATGTTGATAAACGGGTCGCAGATCAAGCTGCCGAATCTCTCCTGAATATAAAAAAGATAGACTTTGAGGTTATGGATTCTATAGCAACTACCTTTTCTACCAACAAGGATTACAAAAGGGCGGAAATTATTTTAGAAAGGCAAATTGCAGAATATTCAATAAAGCCAGAATTCAAAGAAGAGATTTTACAAGCTAAGATTAAATTAGCCAAAACACTCTTTACCATGAAAGACCTTCAGAAGGCGCTTGGTATTTATGAAGAGCTGGTAAAACAATTTCCGGACGATGATACCATAAAAATCCATCTTATACAGTGCTTAAAAGAGATGAAACAATTTGATCGTGCCCTGGAATGGTATACCATTTGGATCAAAGAAACATCCCGAAATAATCAATTATGCTGGCAAGGCCGTTTGGATATCGCAAATGCTATGCTTGAACAAGGAAAGTATGAGAATGTAAAAAATCTCATCGATGGCTTACAAATGGAAGATCCTAATTTAGGCGGAAACGAATTCAAGCAAAATTTTCAAACATTAAAAGACGTATCCGTAAGGGAATTATTTAATTCAAAAACGGTAAGCCAAAAATTAGGATTGGAAGAGTCCTCAAATGTTGAAAATAAAAAATAGTTCTATTTCAGGATAATTGTAATTATATGAAAATTCTTATTGTAGGTGCAGGTGCGGTTGGGTTTAATCTGGCAAAACAACTATCGATGGAAGGGCATGATATTTCTGTCGTTGAAAAGGATTACGATCTCGTGAAACGGATTACCGAAAAGTTAGATGTCTCCGTTGTATCGGGAAGTGCAAGCTCACCCACTGTTCTGGAAGAAGCAGGGATACAAAACACGGACATGGTATTGGCTGTTACGAATAGTGACGAGATAAATATGGTGGTCTGTACGCTTTCTCACAGCTATGGTGTTAAAACGAGAATTGCCAGGATAAGAAATCCCGAGTTTACTGATGAAAAACCCGTTTTACACCAAAGCGGATTTTATATAGACCACGTTGTAAATCCGGAAAAGATTACCATTAATTCTATTATGGATATCATAGGCACCCCCGGGGCTATCTATGTCGCAGATTTCACAGAAGGGGATATCCTCCTGAGAGGATTTAACGTGCCTGAAGATGCGCCCATAGCAGGAAAGAGACTTTCCGAGTTAAAGGAGGTAGAATCAACAGATTCTTTTCTTATTGTCGCTATTCAGCGAAATGATGAGATGGTCATTCCAACCGGTGAAACAAAGCTGCTGCCTCGTGACAATATTTTCGTACTGGTAGCCAAAGAGGCATTGCCTTTCTTCTTGCCTATGGTCAACAGGCGGGCAGATGAGGTTGAAAAGATCGTTATTTATGGCGTAAATCATATCAGTCTTGAACTGGCAAAAAATTTGGAAGATCGTAAGATCGATGTTACCATAATTGAACCGGATAAAGAAAAGACACAACAGGCTGCTGCAATTCTCGACCGGACCATTATCCTTCAGGGAAACGGCTTAGACGTTGATCTCCTCAAAGAATCATCTATCGATATTACCGATTTTTTTGTCGCTTTATCAGAAAACGAGCAGACTAATATCTTGTCTGCATTATTAGCCAAGAGACTTGGCGCAAAAAAAGCGATTGTACTCACCGAAGAGCCTGCATTTGTGCCTATCATCAATTCATTAGGTATGGATATCGTCATTAATCCAAGATTAATTACCGTGGGGTCTATCCTGCAACATATCCGGCGGGGACATACACTTTCTGTTGTAAAATTTCAGCATAGCGAGGCCGAGGCTATGGAGTTTATTGCTGATAAAGACTCAAAGGTTGTAGGTAAACCGATTCGGGAAATACCATTTCCCCAGGGCTCTATTGTTGGAGCTATTGTGCGTGAAGGCACGATGCAGATACCGAGAGGCAATACCATTATAAAGCCAGGAGAAAGTGTCATTGTCTTTGCTCTCCCGAACGCTATTGAAAGAATTCAATCCCTCTTTTCCAGTAAAAAAGATTGAGCAAACATCCGCCGATTAGAATACCTCACTTATGAATATTCCTATAGTATTATATACAGTAGGCAATCTCATACTTATGCTAGCCGGTATCCTGCTTGTACCCCTGGGTGTGGCCATGTATTACAAAGATGCTGCTGTTATGTGGGCATTTGTTTATACGATAATCATTACCGGCATCCTGGGTGGATTCAGTAAGATATTTTTAAGAAAAAAGGCTGAGGCCATCGGTATCCGGGAGGGTATTGCCATTGTGACGTTTAGCTGGATCGTATGTATCTTTTTGGGCGCCCTTCCTTTTTGGTATTCTGGCGTATGTACAACCTATTGCGATGCCGTCTTCGAAACAACCAGCGGTTTTACAACAACGGGATCGACCATTTTTAAAGACGTCGAAGTATTACCCCATAGCATTCTTTTCTGGAGGGCATTTACTAATTGGCTAGGTGGTATGGGTATTATTGTTATTTTCGTTGCCTTACTGCCTGCAATGGGTGTTACTGGATATCAGCTCTTTAGTGCCGAAGTAAGCGGCCCAACTGCCGATAAATTAAAACCTAGAATTGGTGAAACAGCAAAACTGCTCTGGATGATATATCTTGTCATTACTGTCTCTATGATGATATTGCTCGTCTGTGGTGGTATGCCTATTTTTGATTCAATTTGTCAGACATTCACAACGGTATCTACCGGTGGGTTTGCTATAAAGAACACAAGCACTGCATATTATAATAGTTTATACGTGGAAATTGTTACTGCGGCCTTTATGTTTCTTTGCGGATGTAGCTTTGCACTCTACTATAAATGTTTTCAAAAAGAGTTTAAAAAAGTCTTCAAAAATTCTGAACTTCGATTCTTTGCAGGCCTTATATTAACAGCAATCTTATTTATCGCACTGATACTATATTTTAACTGGCAAAAATACCCAAATATTGAGGTCAAAAACCGTTATAATGACTTAGGGAATGCTTTTCGATATAGCTTTTTCCAAGTAATAACCGTTTGTACCGGAACTGGTCATGTTTCCGCTGATTTTGATTTATGGCCCGATACTTGCCGCTTCTTACTCATTTTATTAATGTTCATTGGCGCATGTGCCGGTTCTACTGGCGGTGGTATAAAATGTGTGAGAATATTGTTGTTACTGAAATCAAGTATGAGAGAATTGGTCCGTGTATTAAGGCCGAGAATGGTAAAACATGTAAAGATCAATGGCGAATCAGTAAGCGAAGAAATCATTATGGAAAGTTCAGTATTCTTTGTTGTATATTTGGGATTCTTTGGTATCTGTTCGCTTGCATTAATGGCGTTAAATACTGATATGATTACAGCTTTTTCCGCCGTAGCAACGTGTATGGCGAATTGTGGGCCGGGACTGGCAAAAGTTGGTCCAATGGCTAACTTTAGTGATATGAGTTATACCGGTAAGTGGATATTAAGTTTTTGTATGCTTTTAGGCAGGTTAGAAATTTATAGCTTAATACTTCTATTTTTACCTATCCTGTGGAAACGTTAGAATTTCTATTGACTCATAAAAAACGTGATGATATACTTTAAATCTCTTATGGGCGATTAGCTCAATTGGCTAGAGCACTTGCCTTACAAGCAAGGGGTCATAGGTTCGAGTCCTATATCGCCCACCATTATTATGATGAAAGGTTTCATCGCTCTATAAAATAAGGGGCCGTAGCTCAATTGGTTAGAGTACCAGACTGTCGATCTGGATGTTGCGGGTTCGAGTCCCGTCGGCCTCGTTTTAATGCGTTAATACTCTTAGAATTACAGATTGACTTTTACTTCTGTTGACAACTTGGTGACGGTCACCCCTTTTAGAGATAGCTTTGTAACATCAACATTTAACGTTTCTATACCTGCGCATGCCCTTTGGTCATCTTTGTGTTGCTGTGTGCCCCAGGACTCTTAATACATTAAAAAGCAAAATACTCTTATTGATTAACTGTGATGCTACGCCATGCCTTGTAGTAGCGTAAAGCCTAACTGACTTATCAAGATCTACCCTTTCCCTGACTGCATCTCACACATTCCTTAGTTTATCTTCTGAATATCGCTTGCCTTTTTGAATTAACAAACAAGTATGCTTCCGGTAACTGACATTCGAGAGGTTTTCACGAGTATTGAGAGATGTTGATTGATTTTTGAAGAGGTTACATGAATTTCTCCGGTAAAAACCTTCGGAAAAGGAAAGAAAAAGGTATGATGGGGAGTGATCCTTTTACAATGCTTGCTACTAGGCGATGAGATTATCTGAGATAAGCGGTTTTTGAGGTGATAGGGATACATCCTATCCTCTGTATGTCTTGAACCAGGGATTATTTGTCCACGCAGAGTATCATCCCCATGTGTTTTCTGTCATTCTCATGTTTCATTTGTCATTCCCGAATGTCTTTATCGGGAATCCAGTCTTCTTTTCTGTCTTCCCGATAAAAGCATTCGGGAATGACAGGAGGAACCACCGTTGTGTAAGGAATAGTAAATGTATTCAGGGAATAGTCTTGTCAATCCTTATCGGTCAACATGCCCGTAGTTACACAAAATATTGTTGAATAATAGGGGCGAACCTTGTGTTCACCCTAATTACAGAAAAACACACAGATAAAAAAATAGTTCTTCAGCTCAGCTTAAAAAAAACCTCTCCAATGTCAGCTATAAAGACATTGTTTCGCATATATCTATAACATTTCTTATGGCTTTTTCTTGACCGTAAACTCATTTCTCAGTAGTATACAGGCCTGTATAGAACTACCGTTTCTTTGTACTGTTTATCCTATGAGAGAACCACAATCGCTATTCTTAACAGAGGATTCACTGGGGATCGTTACTGATCTCTACCAGCTTACGATGGCTGCCGGATATTTTGAACATGGGATGCAGGATACCGCAACTTTTGAATTATTCGTTCGCCAATTGCCTGAGAATCGTTCCTATCTCATTACAGCAGGGATAGAACAGGCGATCCATTATCTCACTCATATTAAATTCTCAGAGGATAACATTCAGTTCTTAAGACAACTACCAGCATTTAAGCACGTAAGCTATGAATTTTTTAAATATTTAAAAAACTTTACCTTCAGCGGCACTGTCTATGCTATGCCTGAAGGAACCATTGCCTTTTCAGAAGAACCTTTAATTCGGGTAACAGCTCCCATTATTGAGGCACAGCTTGTAGAAACATACCTGCTTTCAATAATCAACTTCCAAACGTTAATTGCAACAAAATCATCAAGGATTGTATACGCAGCCAAAGGACGGGAGGTAATTGATTTTGGTACACGCCGTGCCCACGGTCCTCAGGCGGGTATCCTTGCCGCCAGATCAAGTTTTATCGGTGGATGCAGCAGCACCTCGAACGTATTTGCCGCCTATACATTAGGGATACCTGCGGCAGGAACCATTGCCCATTCATGGGTCATGGCCTTTGAGAATGAACTGGATTCATTTCATAAATTCTATGAGACGTTTCCTGATTATACGGTTCTGCTTATCGATACTTATGATACTTTAGCCGGAGCGCAACACGCAGCTATGATTAGCAACAAAATCAAAGGAGTTCGCATCGATAGTGGCGATGTAGTAAAACTCAGCAAAGAAGTACGGAAAATTTTAGATGCCAAAGGATTACAACATGTCAAAATCATCGCCAGCGGCGATTTACATGAAAACCGTATCGATGATTTATTAAAAAATAATGCGCCTATTGACTCTTTTGGGGTAGGCACCGAAATGGTAACCTCGAAAGATGCCCCGGCGCTGGGTGGTGTCTATAAATTGGTTGAACAAGAACATAAGGGAAAAATCATTCCGAAAATGAAATTGAGTAAAGGAAAAGTTACCTATCCGGGTAAAAAACAGGTGTATCGTATTACTGATACCGTTGGTAATTTTGTAAAGGATGTGATTGGACTTGAGGGTGAGAATATTGAAGAAATTCCGCTTTTAATACCTGTTATAAAAGATGGGAAACGATGCTATAATTTGCCCACAATTCATGAAATTCAACGTACCGCATCAGAAAACCTTACACACTTGCCGAACCCATTCAAACATTTAACAGATGCAGAAACATATCCGGTATATAAAAGTCACGGGCTGGAGGTGAAAAAACAAGAGGCTGAAAAAATAGTAAGGAATATGAATATGTGATGCAAAATTTGTTTGCTAAATAGAAAACCACATATTACAGTAAAGATATGAAAATTGCGTTGGCACAGATTAATCAAACCGTAGGCGACTTTCAAAAAAATACCGAAAAAATCTGCTCATATATTAACCGCGCTAAGAATCAGGGCGCCAATCTCGTCATTTTCCCGGAATTAGCTGTTACCGGTTATCCGCCAAAGGATCTCCTGGATATCCCTTCATTTATCGATAAAAATCTCCAGGCTTTAGATGAAATAACCCGTTGTACCTATGGTATCTCCGCCATTGTAGGCTTTGTTGATAAAAACAAACAACCCTACGGTAAGCTTGTTCATAATGCTGCGGCATTTATTCAAGATCAAAAGATTGTCTCTGTCCATCATAAATCACTCCTGCCAACCTACGATGTATTTGACGAGTACCGTTACTTTGAACCGGCACATACTATTTTCCCTGGAGAATTTATGGGTAATGCATTAGGGATATCTATCTGCGAGGATATATGGAATGATGAGGAATTTTGGACACGCCCTTTATATGAAACAGATCCCATAGAAAGCCTGATCTCTCAAAAAGCTACTATCATTATAAACATCTCCTCGTCACCCTTTGCGGTAGAGAAACACGAGAAAATACGATTGCCTATGCTTACCCATGATGCCAGAAAATATAGAGTTCCGCTTCTCTATGTAAATCAGGTTGGAGGCAATGATGAGCTTGTCTTTGATGGAAATAGCTCCGCAATAAATGCCGAAGGCAAGCTTATTGCGCAGGCAGCCGCTTTTGAAGAAGACTTGATGGTTATCGACATGGAAAATCCGGTACAACTGCCGGTCAAAGCTTATACCCCTATCGAAACAGTTCATAAGGCTTTGATTGTAGGACTTCGGGATTATACAGCAAAATGTGGTTTTAAGAACGTAGTTATTGGTCTTAGCGGAGGCATTGATTCCGCTGTTACCGCTGCATTAGCTGCCGAATCGTTGGGGAGTGACCATGTTATTGGAGTACTCATGCCGTCTCAGTTCTCATCACAGAGTAGTATCGAAGATGCGGTAAAACTCTCCCAAAACCTCTTGATTCCCTACAAGATCATATCGATTGAAGGAATATTTGAAACGTATCAGAATGTCCTGAAACCGGAATTCAAAGGGATGCCCTTTGATATTACCGAAGAAAACCTGCAGGCGAGAATCCGCAGTAATATCATTATGGCACTTTCCAACAAATATGGATACCTCGTTTTGACAACCGGAAATAAATCGGAATTGGCTGTAGGTTATTGCACCTTATATGGGGATATGAGTGGCGGACTGGCGTTACTATCCGATGTGCCGAAAACAATGGTATATGAACTAGCCAGGTATATAAATCGGAAAAAAGAAATTATCCCACAAAATAGTATGAGCAAAGCCCCTTCGGCAGAATTAAAGCCGAATCAGTTCGATCAGGATACCTTGCCATCTTACAACATCCTGGATACTATCTTAAAGGCGTACATAGAAGATACGAAGTGCATTGCTGAAATTATTCAAATGGGATTTGATGAAAAAATCGTGCGTGACATTATCAGGAAGGTAAATAGAAATGAATACAAGAGGCGGCAAGCAGCTCCGGGTATAAAAGTAACTTCTAAGGCATTTGGATCGGGAAGGCGTATGCCGATTGTCCATAAATTTATCTACTAAATCTACGAATTTTTAGTACTTTGCGCTCTCAGTATCTTTGTAGTAAATTTTTAAGATGAAAAACTCAAAAGTAAAATTGCCTATTGGAGTTTTCGATTCAGGTATTGGTGGAATATCTGTCCTGGCTGAAATACTAAAGCTGCTATCCCATGAAGAATTTATTTACTTTGCCGATACGCTTCATTCTCCCTATGGGATCAAGTCGGAAAATATTGTTCAATCTTTATCAATAAAAGCTGCTGAGTTTCTATCCCTCCTCGGTATTAAATCTCTGGTCATTGCATGTAACACAGCCACAAGCGCTGCAATTAGCAATATCCGAAAAATGCATACATTTCCTGTAATTGGAATGGAGCCTGCGGTGAAACTCGCTGTAGATCTGAAGCCGAAAGGTAAGATTATTGTTATGGCAACACCTCTCACGCTAAAGAGTAAAAAATTTACTGAATTGATATCTCATTATACACACCTTGCAGAAATTATTCTGATGCCTTGCGCGGGACTGGTAGAAATTATTGAGCAAGATTATTCCGATAGAAGGAAGATTGAAAACTATCTCACAAACCTGTTTTCATCAGGAGAAAAAAAGGATATTTCGGTTGTTGTCCTCGGTTGTACTCACTATATTCTGATAAAAGAGGAAATTATGAAAATATTAGGAGGTGAAATTCATGTTATAGACGGAAATTATGGAACAGCAAAACAGTTAATGGCCGTTCTCCAAAATGAGCGCCTGCTTAACAATACCGTTACAGAAAAACCTTGTTTCCCGTTAAAAGCGCAGGTGAAGTTTTATATCTCTGGGAATGGAAACGGAGTAGAAGCAAGGTGTAAACAATTATTGCAACAGGAAGGAATTATCTGTGAATAAAAATTTTTTATTGGAGTAAAGGAGAAAATCACATGTCAACAATAGATAATTTAAAAAATGCTTTTGCAGGTGAATCACAGGCCAACAGGAAATACTTGGCTTTTGCAAAAAAAGCGGATGCAGAGGGTTTCAAACAAGCAGCAAAGCTCTTTCGTGCAGCAGCTGAGGCTGAAACAGTACACGCCCATAATCATCTGCGAGTGCTTGGGGGTATCCGCAGCACAAAGGAAAATATCCAGGAGGCAATTGGAGGAGAAACGCATGAGTTTACAACTATGTATCCTCAGATGATTGAAGAGGCAAAAAAAGAAGCAAATAAACAAGCCTTACAGAGTTTTGAGTTTGCCAACAAGGTAGAAAAAATCCATGCGGATCTTTATCAAAAAGCCTTAAATAATTTGGGCAAGAATGAGACCGTAGATTACTATGTCTGTCAGGTCTGTGGCAATACGGTTGAAAAGGATGCACCGGATAAATGCCCTATCTGTGGCGCGCCTAAGGACAAATTTACAAAAATCAGTTAAATTACTTTACCTTGTTTTCAGCATTATTCAAACATCAGAAATGAATTTCTCTACATAGCCGTGGGGCGAAGATACTCTTCGCCCTACCAGTATTCTGTAAACAAAAATCTTTCATGGTATGTAGTAAAGACGGATAATTTTTCATATCCAAAATCGAATAAAGTATGCTATAATGCTTCAACTCTTTCCCCAATTAAACGTTTAGGAATTTCAAATAGTAACCGCTTACTGCGACTGCTTTTCCCCAAGCTCTGCCTGCTTCTCTCTGCTTCTGTCCGCTCCCAAACACTTCCCTATATTCATGAGGGCATGGTTTGGAAATAAGCAGGTAAAGCATAGCAAGGTTTGGAAACAAGCAGAGAAGCCTTGCCCTGCACAATCCAGAACGTTTGTGTTTGCTTTCCATTTGGGCGAACACAAGGTTCGCCCCTACGCCGGTATTATAAAAAAGTCGCCGAACGGCCTAATTAAAA
>SULG01000075.1 GCA_005524015.1 Candidatus Jettenia ecosi | reverse complement strand
AAGGATTTCCTCTTGAGAAAAGTTTGCCTGGTCAAACATATCAAACTTTTCCCCATTTTCTCAAGGGAGACTAAGGGAGATTATGCATTTCCCCCTTTCTAAAGGAGAACCAAGGGGGATTATGGGTGGTTTGTTATTCTTCACCGTTTACCTATTACCTATTTTAGCTTGATGCATATGGGTAAAAGGGGTGAGTGAAAAAGGAAAATTGTTAGGTTTTGTCTTTTAAAACCCAACCTAATTTCTATTAGGAGTTAACATGCCGGGAAACATCTTGACAATAACAAGTACTGTCATGTGTCCCCATGGAGGCCGGGCGATGCTTATTACTTCCAATAGAAAGGTCTTTGCCAGTAGTGCGTTTGCTCTGCTGGAAACCGACGTTCATTCTGTAACAGGTTGCCCTTTTTATAGGGGAGATACCTATTCACCCTGTGTACGAATCGAATGGTCTGCGGGAGCAAATAAAGTAACTATTCATGAAATACCGGTACTCGTCAAATCAAGTATGGGAAAATGTTTTAATCCCGATGGTACCCTCCAAGGGGTTGCAACTATTATAAACACTCAAAGAAAGGTATCAGCTCAATGATACAAGAATATGGAAAACATCTGTCATTCCCTTTCCGTATAGGAAAAGATGGCCGGACAGCTCAGGTGTCATCCCTTGAGGAACATGTACGGGATGAGTTGATCCAATTAATCCTGACCAATCTTGGTGAGCGGCTTTTTCTGCCAGATTTTGGCGGAGGGGTGCGCCGCCTTGTTTTTGAAAATGCCGATGAGACCCTGGGCGCGATGACGAAGGCCATACTTACTCAGGCGATTTCACAATGGCTTGGTCACCGGATAGCATTAGAGGATCTTATCGTTATTGTGGAACATGAAAAGATCGGGGTGGAGATTAAATACCGGATTGCGGGGACTGAAGATACCAGAGTGATGAAGTTTGAGCGAAAAGGAGGATAAATGGCTATTAAAAACCAGGAGGCATTACATGAGCGGGCGAATAATCTGGAAGCCCACCATCTTAACGGTTTCAAACTCGTATTGGTAACTTTACACCCGAATCCAAACCCGACTGAGGCGCACCTGGAGGTCCATTTCCATAATAACAATGAAATTGCAAACATTTTAAATGATTTTGCAGCGAATCCAACGGTGGCAAAACAGATCTTTCCCATTTCCGGAGGCTATCGGATTCTCGCCGGTCCAGCCTCTGACCAGGTCAAAGTTGTTGCAATTTCTGGAAATCCGGCCGATACATTTTTAATGCTGACCGTGGCGCCGATAGGCGACTATTCAACCTATACCGTAAGCACAAATTATCAAAATATCGATCCTGTTTTTGCTGAAATCGATTTTAAATTTCGCCCCGGATGCTTTCAGTATTGTACGCCTGACTGGGAACCTGCCCCTGAACCGAAGGTAGATCCTCCCATCGATTATTTGGCAAAAGATTATGATTCATTCCGGCATACCATGATCGCTGCAATGATGGAACGAGTGCCGGGCTGGGAGCCTACGAGCGAGGCCGATCTGGATCAAGTATTGTTAGAACTGTTCAGCGCTGCGGCAGACGAGTTAAGCGACTACCAGGATAGGGTCATGAATGAGGCGTATCTTGCTACTGTGCGTAAAAGAGTCTCCCTGGCGCGGCATGCCCGATTGATGGATTATCACATCCACCAGGGTAACCAGGCGAGTACGTGGCTGGCCTTGAAATTGGACAACGGGCAAGAACTCGACTTACCCAAACCAAATCCAAATCCTGCGGCTAAACCGATAAATCTTAGAGTTTGGGCGGGAGACGATGATATAAACGTCCCCTCTTCTGTCATCTTTGTAACCCGCACACAACAGCATCTGCACTATTTGCTTAATCAAATGAGCCTGTACACATGGAGCAATTCAATCCCGTCCCTTGCAACTGGAAGTACTATCGCTGATCTAAAGCTTGCCGTAACCGGACAACCACCGGCAGTAATTGTCCGGAATTTGATCCGTTCAGGATTGGTCCGGTATCTTTTAATTCAGGAATGGAAGAATCCGGCAACTGGTGAGAAGCCAGGCAGGAATCCAACAAAAAGGCAACTACTAAAATTGCTTTCCGGAGACAAAGGAGCTGTGGCAATGCAGGATCCTTTGACCGAAGAATGGTTCGTACGGGTTCGGTGGGAGGAAAGGGACAGGTTGAAAAACAACTACTGTTTTACGGTGGATTGCCCTGCGCCAAAAGGTAAGACCGAAGACATTTCCCTTTTTCATGGAAACCTGGTAGAAGTTTATCACGGTCGGCCTGAGGAAACTATTTTTAAAGAACACGGAACGACTCTTGCCAGTTCAAATGAATTTTATTATGAAAGGACTGGCGATGCGGATGAGAAGACCGGTAAGAAGAATAATAGGTGGGGCGCCGTTTGCAAGTTGCCGGAAGGACCTCTTGCTTATAAAAATAACTATAACTCTCCGGATGGTAAGGCGCCATACGGTGAGATACCACCGGAGTCAACCCTTGAAGTGGCAGTGGAAACACAGGGAGGCGGTATTGACACGTGGAACGAAGTCATTAGTTTGGTTCATAGCGATGAAAACGACGATCACTTTATTGTAGAAACCGATGAAGAAGGAAAAAGCCTGATCCGTTTTGGAAACGGCGCCAATGGCAAAGAGCTATCGGATAAAGCTGTTGTTCACTGCTCTTACCAAATCGGTCATGGCCTTGACGGTAATATCGGCGCGGATAAAGTGATCAATTTTGACAGGGCGGCTTTTCCTGAAATAGTGGAATGCTGGAACCCCTTTGATGTAATAAATGGAAGATCTCCTGAACCTGTGGTAGAAATCGTTCGTCGTATTCCGGAGGCATATCGATTCCGTCAGCTCCGCGCAGTAACCCTCAAAGATTATGTAGATCGCGCTAAAGAACTCCCAAAAGTCTCGAACGCCTCAGCCAGGTATCTGTGGACCGGAAGCTGGAGAACTGTTCAAATTACGATTGATCCGGCTGGTACAACCGTATTGGACGATGAGCTGCGAAAAGAGATCGAAGGCTATCTGAACGCCGTCAGGCTTATCGGAGAAGACCTGGAGATCCGTCCGCCTCGATTTGTTCCCTTGGAAATACACATCTTACTCTGCATTCATCCCGACTACTGGCCTGAGGATATTAAATCCATCCTCGAGCAGGAGTTTTCAGACAGTTTTACGCCGGATGGACGCATGGCGTTCTTTCATCCGGACCTGTGGACGTTTGGGCAGGAACTCAGGGAAAGCCAAATCATCGGACGTGCGCAGATGATCGAAGGTGTTGACCATGTTATTGCCGTGACCATGAAGCGCTGGAACGAAGTCACACCAGGTACGGCAGGAATTATCGGAGTACGACCCAACGAGATTCTTCAGGTCAGGAACGATCCTGATCACAAGGAAAAAGGATTTATCGATTTTACGGTAAAAGGAGGCCGCCAATGACGCCAGATTGCCGCAATGATTGCAGAGAGCCACTGCTCTTTCCGAAAAGGCCAAACAACAGACCCGGGCTGCCCCGCATCGATTACCGCATCGGTACCTATTCTGATTTCCGGGAAGCGATTCTGCGGAATTTAAACAAAGACCCGGTTCTCTTTCCCTGGACCCATCGAAGGCCGGACGATCCTGGCATCGCCTTGCTGGAAGGAGCGTCGATTCTGGGCGATATTCTAACCTTTTATCAGGAACTCTATGCCAATGAAGCCTATGTAAGGACCGCCCAATGGAGGGAGAGTATTGCCGATCTCGTGCGCCTGCTTGGCTACCACCTCTCACCCGGATTAGGTGGAAAGGCTACATTCACCATCGAGGTAAAAGGTGATAAGCCTGTAATTATCCCCAAAGGGTTTCCGATTAAGGCACAGGTAGAAGGGTTAGAACAGCAGGCGGAGTTTGAAATTATCAAGGAGTTTACCGCGGTACCGGCGCTGAGCAAATTTTATTTATACCGGCCATTTTATTATCCGGACATTACGACAGGAACCACCAAATTTTCAATTGAAACCTCCGTTCTGAGTAAAGCAGGCGTCAAATTAAATAAAAAGGATCGTCTTATGCTCGTGGTTTCTCCCATGAATCCTCAAACCGCACGACAAACTGTGGTGGTGGGCGATATACAGGAGCGCTTTGAGCGTACCGAGATAACTGTTGAGGGTGGCTGGCAAGGAGGTTTGGTCGGAGATGAGATTACAGCGTACAAGCTTGGTAGTTCATTCAGATATTTCGGATATAATGCACCGCTAACCGTAACGGTTGTGCAGAACGGGGTAGCCATTCAAAATAACGTGTCTTTCAGCGCTCAAGTGGGAGGATTGCGATTACACGCAAAGGCCGGAGTGTACAATCCATTACCAAACTTGACTTCATTTCCGATGGACAGCGAAGTGAAGGAGATCTCTGCAGGCTCGACAATACTGATCAGTCTTCAACTTAGTGCCGATCCCTCAGGAACTGGCCCGACATACTTCTTTGAAAGAGAAATAACAAATGTAACCTCAGCCTCTGTAACCAGAGGGGCATTAACCGGAGGCACGACAGTGGTTGAATTGAATAACGAGATTGTCCTAACTCCATTAACACCATCTTTTCTCTATACTGATATTCGAACCGTAGAATTTCACGAGGTTGTTGGAGAAAAATTTACCCTAAAGGCTACCCGCACCCCTATTGTGCCGGCAGATGGCTCCAGTCTTTACTATTATGGTGATTCTGATTCATATCAAAAACTAGATGGACGATCTATCCAGTTTGTTCAAAATGAACAAACGGAGCAGGTGCTGGTGAATATTAAGAGTGCCAGTGTCAGTTTAGACAACCAGGTAACTTTGCGGCCGCTCACATTAAATCCACACCTGCAACTCTCTACTGCAGAGGATTTTCCCTTGAGTGATCCTCGCGTTACCGTCTACGGCAACCTGGGTGTGGCAACCCAGGGAAAAACTGAGAAAGAAGCTGTGCTGGGCAATGGCGATAGCCGGCAGCCGTTCCAAACGTTTAAACTCCTGAAGTTGCCTCTAACTTATCTCAATTCTGCTGGTGAGACACCCCCTGAAGTGCCTGAATTACAGGTTTATGTCAGCGATCGCCTCTGGAAGAGGGTATCTTCCTTTTTCGATAGGAAACCCAAAGAGGAAATCTATATTGTTCGTGAAGATGCACATGGTAATAGTTGGGTGCAGTTTGGCGATGGGAATACCGGTATGCGATTGCCCTCAGGTATAAATAATGTGAAAGCCGTTTATCGAACTGGCACGGGGGCGTATGGCGCCCTGAAGGAGGAGACTACGGTACAGGCAGGAGATAAATTAAACCGGCTTGATAAGATTCAACTACCCGGTGTTGTCTCCGGAGGCTCCAGGCCAGAAACCGGCGATAATGCCAGGGAAGCCGCACCGGGAAAGGTGCAGAGTCTCGGTCGGCTTGTTAGTCTTAGGGATTTTGAAAGTGAGACCCTGGCAATCTCAGGTGTTTCAAAAGTATCTGCCGCGTGGCAACTGGTGGACAATATCCCGACCGTTGTGTTGACTGTTTTAATGGAAACGGGACGGGATAAAGAGAAAGACGAGGTCGAACGCATTGTAAACAATTACAATACATGTCGTGGCCCACAGCGGTTTCCGGTTAAAGTTGATCACGGTAAACTACACTACGTCTATGTTGACGTTGTATTTGGTCTTCATCCGGCCTTTCGTGAGGAGCTTGTGAAAAAAGCGATAAAAGAGGCGCTGGGAGTTAACGGCGAGGAAGATACTAGTATTGATAACCCAAAGGGACTGTTCGGGATTCGTCAACGTCGGTTTGGACAGAATGAGTACGCCACGAGAATAGTAGGGACGGTTCAAAATGTGGAAGGCGTGGTATGGGCGAAGGTTATCGTGTTTGGTTCTCTCGGTGAGGTGGAGGATCCGTCAGAACTTGACCTTCCTTCTGAGTCAAAACAGTTTAACCCGGTTGTTTCTTGTGACAACCTTCACGTCCTGAGTTTATACACAGGACACCTTCAGCTCAGTGTTGCAGCAGTAAAATCCATGAAGGAATGTTGAGTGTTGAATCTCGAATTGCGCAGATGAAGGTAAGTTTGTCCGTATTTACAATATGCAGGGCAACCCTTCAGGGTTGCTACCCTCGTGTAGGTTATTCAGGCGGGGGCGGCAAGGCTAAAGCCTTACCATACATCGTAATAAAAGATAAAAATTGCCGAAGGCTCAATGTATTACGAGGTTTATTGAAATGAAAGAAAAACATGTCTCTCTGTATGAAAGATTACCTGAAATTTACAGAATTAAAGACCAGGAGCAGCAACCTCCATTTCAGCTCAAAAGCTATTTAGCCCTGGTTGAAAAGGCCTTTGGGGCTATTCATGAAAACATCGAGTCCCTCTATCACGATCTCTTTATTGAGACATCATCTGACTGGGTCATTCCCTACATCGGCGATCTGCTGGGCACAAGCCATTTATCAGGCGATCCCTGGACATTAAGGGCCGATGTCGCGGATACGATTGCCCTTCGCAGACGAAAAGGTACGCTGGGAGCTATAGAACTCCTTACTTATAACCTGACTCAGTGGGGCGTGCACTGCGTTGAGTTGAGGGAAAATTTGGTCTGGAACCAGCATCTCAATCACCAGCGGCAAGATGAAGGTGGTAAACCGCCGTACGGCCTTCCTTCCGTTACCAGGCACACGGTCATCAGAGGCGGTACCGTGACGCTTCGTGATCCTGCGATGCTGAGTCTGCTCAATACACCATTTGATCCGTTTGCCCATACCGCTGATCTGAAGCCACAGGTGTTCGGCAACATCAGGTACAACCTGCCGAATCTTGCCATCTTTCTCTGGCGTTTGAACGCTTATCGGATTGGTATATCAAAGCCATTACCAAATCCGTTAACAAATGGCATCGTTGATAACAGCCTGGTGGCAACCGGCACGGAGGCAAAGTTTATTACCCAATTTTACATTCATCCTCTGGGAGAACCGGTCAGACTTTTTAATACGTACCGGTTTAATCCGGATATAAGACCGCCCGTTTTGAGTCAAATAGATGAGACGCCAGGCCCTATTCCCACAGTTCGTTTAACTGAGGATTCGGCGGCAGGCGCTCCTGATAAATATGTATCCATCGATATCTACGGCACTACCGGGCCTCTGAATATATCCGATGCCGGTTTTCAATTGTACCTACCTGAACCTACATTTGCCGGAAATACCTGGACATTGAGAGGGGCAAACTTGTGCGCGTGGGAGACGGGTTTACAACCTACTCTTAAAAATCGCGAAATTGCCATCGATCCCGTCATTGGCAGAATCGTTATCGGTATTGATACCGCTGCCGAGGCGGCTGCGCTCGTTGATCATCTGTTACTGACGTATACCTACGGCGCTGTAGGACCGGTTGGTGCCCATCCGATATCACGCCCTTCTGCGCCAATGGAGTGGAATGGAGAGCCGGTCTTGTTCAGGGAGGTTAATTTCCATCAAAATCCCCATGGGTTAAGGGATTCTCTCAGCAACATTCAGGATTCAACATCTCCCATCATTATTGAAATCAAAGATAGCATGATACACGAACTGGATGTAAGCGACCCTGCTCTTATTGGAACGCTTCATGAGGACGGCGGCTTTAATCTGCAATTAAACAGATCTCTCATTATTCGCGCCGCAGATGATCATCGACCGATCATCAGGCTGACACAACCATTACGTTTCCGCCCGACACATGTCAAAGGAACAAACCCTGATGAGCAAAAGCAATTCGACGCCATAATGGCGAACCTTACGGTCCGTCTGGAGGGATTATATATTACCAGAAGCGAAAATTGGGCGGCTACGAATCCTCCGGGAACACCTCTGATTGTGAGGGCGGCTCTTCATCATCTGGAGATTTTCGATTGCACACTTGATCCCGGAGGTTCCAGAGAATTCGATGGCACGCCTGAAGGGAAGCGCGCGCCTATCCATCCTTCAATGAGGATCAGGGAACCGTATGGGTTTGCTAACTCAGAAGAGGAGGAAGCTTTCAACCAAATTCCTGAAATCATACTCCATCGTACCATTACCGGGCCGCTGTTTCTTGATACTGGTTATCGCCTTTTTCTTACCGACTCGATCATAGATGCGGGAAGCGGGGTTAATGACGATCCAACAACCGCAGTATTTGCTATTTCGGGCGCCGGTGGTCCATCGACCTCATGGGGGCCGCCATCACAAGTGAGCGGAATTACGGTCTTTGGTCGTATGAGAGTGGAAGGCATTCATGGCAGAGGTGGAATATGGGTTCATACCCTGGAGGTGTTGGATAACCAGAAGGGATGCATGAAATTCAGCTATTTTTCAGGAAATGGAGATCGTTTGCCACAGAACCATGGATGTGTGAAGGGAACGGAGGCGCACCTGAGGTTTGTCAGTGAAATATTCGGGAATCCGGCTTACGGGCAGCTTGACCATACTACCGACTTTCGTATTCGGGAGAGAGGACCGAATGACGATGCGATGGGTGCTTTCGGTTTTCTCATGGAGGCGCACAAGTGGCGTAATATCCAAATCCGCTACCGTGAATTTATGCCAGTGG
Source organism: Candidatus Jettenia ecosi (assembly GCA_005524015.1). Classification (GTDB taxonomy): domain Bacteria; phylum Planctomycetota; class Brocadiia; order Brocadiales; family Brocadiaceae; genus Jettenia; species Jettenia ecosi. Next base: position 9,017 of record SULG01000075.1, on the reverse strand, counting down.
GGGTAAGACCGTTACTAATACCGGTAACTTAAAATACTTTTAACATAGAATATTATTCGGACACAGATGAACACAGATTATCAGGATATTAAACGCTGAGAACTATAGTGATCAACGATTGAAACCGAACAATAAAAGATATCATGATTAGGGTATACGGTGTTTTTTCTTTCTCAATCTCGAAGAGATGTTATGATTATAGCAAAAGCAGAAAAAAGAGTTTCAACCCCGAAGGGGTGACAGAACAAACCGGTGTTTCGGTATCATCCCTTCGGAACTTGATTTACGGGTAGTTTCTTATCTCTCAGTATCTCACTCCTTCAGAGTGAATTTCATAATCAACGATTGAAACCCATTAACATATGCTGGAAACCAAGCTTTTCCCTTGCCTTCTGAGATATGCGGTATGTTCGGTTTCATCCATGGAGTACTATAACAGAGCGAATTATGAAAATCTTCTATAAAATTTATAACAAACCTGGTTATGGCTTTCCGGAAAAGGTTTATGAGAATGCAATGATGTTAGAATTTAAAAAGGGAAAATATTCCAGCGATTCCTCAATATGCAATATCTGTGCTTATCAGTGAAAATCTGTGTACAAATTAAAAGGAGTATACCATGAAGGGGGATTTTTCAAAATGGCAGTTTGATCCGAAACAAAATTTTAACGGCGTCCTTCATCAGCAGGGTAGAGTACTGCTCGACAGTGACTGGAATGCACAGACCCGCATAACGAATAATTGGCAAGCTACAACAGGTAAGGACATCATAGGCGCATATATCGCGGCGGTGCCGGCGGATGAACCGGATGGATTTAAGGTTGCTGCGGCTGAGGTCGATGCTGATAATAAAATAAAAATTACCGTAATGCCAGGAAGGGTGTGGGCAGATGGATTATTAGTTTATCTCAAGGGAGAAACGGAGATTTTCCGTGTTGCTACCTATCTTCAACTACCCATTCAGGATCCATCATTCGACGAATCAACACTAGGTGCAGGTGTCCGCGATGCAGTTGTTCTGGAAGTCTGGGAGGAAGCAGTGAATGGTTTTCAAATGCCTGAGATGTTAATCGAACCTGCCCTTGGTGGTCCGGATACCACAGAGAGGGCACACTTAGCAATGGCCTTCAGGTTACTGAGACTGGCTGATGGAGAAACCTGCGATAACATCGGTGATAAACTCAAAGATGATTTTTCACAAAAAGGAAAGCTAACGGTCTCGCTGCAGCCAACAAGTATAACTCCGGGAGACTGTCCAGCCGTTGAGGGCGGAGGATACACTGGATTTGAACACAACCTGTACCGGATAGAAATCGTTGAGGTAAATAGCGGCCTTCCCGTTATGTTCAAATGGTCTCAGTTCAATGGTGGCCTTGTCGGACGGGGAAAACTTGATGCCGTTACTAATAAAGTCACCATAACGGCCAATCTCCAGGCGATTATAACGTCCGGGTTGACTGAATTCTACCTCGAAGCCGTAGAGCACGACCCGATCTCTCCGGCGACACCCGGTCTGGGGCATTGGAAGGTTACCTATGGGGCAAGGGTCACACTCAATAGCGACAATCAACTTGATCTGTCCAATACGCCGATGTTTGGTTCCATTCCTGCTTCGTCCGGCTCTGTATTCTTTCGTCTTTGGAACGACATCAGGCCCATTACGGATTTCCCAAAAGTTACAACGCCGGCAGCGCCAAACGAATTGAGAGATGGGATCCGTTTAGAATTTGAATCAGTCGCTGGAGCCAGCTATGCGCCTGGCGACTACTGGACCTTTTCAGTTCGTGCTGGCGATATAAAGAATAATGAGATATTACTTGGCAAAGATAGTGGCGGAACAATTACCGGAGAACCGCCAGAGGGTATTCATTACCATCGCGTACCGCTGGCAATATTACATTGGAATGCCAACCGGGACATCACGGCGCCTGATCAGATCGAAGATTGCCGCCACATCTTCCATCCATTGACGAAGCTTGCCACCTGCTGCACGTATAAGGTTGGCGATGGTAAACACAGTCATGGAGATTTCAACTCCATCCAGGAAGCGATTGATCAGCTTCCGTCCACGGGGGGAGAGATCTGTGTGCTGCCCGGAGAATACACTGAGAATGTCTTGATCAGCAACAGGGTACATATCACGATCCGTGGGTGCGGCAAACGCAGCAAAATCATCTCAGGGATTCCAAACGAGGAATTTGGTATAGCCAATCCGGTGATCCACATCAGGGATTCACAAGATATCTGTATTGAGTCCCTTGCCGTTATTGCTCATAATACGGGAGTTGGTATCCTGCTCGAAGGTAGTCCTCCCCCGCGGATTGTGGTTGGCAATACTACCATTGAGGGGCCATTGCTGCTGCGCGAAATAATGCTGGCCGATTTACATATCAGTGCTGCAACCCGAAGCGCCATTGAGGCGCACATCGGGCAGTTTATCACAATCCGGGAATGCCATATCGGGATGAGTGATAGTGCAGGCACCTGGCCAGGAATTTTTTTCGTGGGCGAGGATGGCTTGATTGAGAATAACACGATTTGCGTTAAACCTGCCCGTGAAGAGGCGCCGGGCATTGCGATGAGGGGAATACAGGCTTCTGCCGGACTTGGCGGTTTGCAACTAGGCGGTACTTCTGAACGTATACGTATTATCAATAACCTGATTCAGGGAGGTATCGGAAACGGCATTACCCTGGGCAGCATTCAGATAATTGATAAAGCAGGCAATGATGTTGGTGGTTTTATCGGCTGGGTGGTAAATGCCGGCGACCCCTGCAGTCCGTGTAAGCCCGGTGATGTTTTTATACCACCACGTGGGACTGAAGATGAAGATGGTACCAGACAGGTTTCGGCGGGTGATTTGTATGAGATATCTATTGAGCGCAATCGAATCCTTGACATGGGTCTCAATGGCATTGGCGTAGTTGGTTTCTTCAATCTCGATGCAGCCGATGAGTTTATCACTGTGGAACGGCTTACCATTATTGGCAATGAAATACGTCATTGTCTGCAGCGTCCTCTGGCGGATATTCCCCCAGCAATGATTAACAGCATGGGCTATGGCAGCATCTCGCTTGCAGATGTGGAGTATTTTGTGATTCATGATAACGTTATTGAGGATAACGGCCCAAATCACCTGGAGCCTGTTTGTGGCATATTTCTATTGCATGGCGAGGGGATTGACATTTCCCGCAATCGCATTTTGAACAATGGTATTAAAACAAACCAACCGGCCAACTCAGCTAAGGTTGGACGGCGTGGAGGAATCAATATCGTCTTTGGCGTGGCTCCTGTTGTGCAGGTTACTATTCGTGAACAACCATATCCGGTCCAGAATGGTGTGCCGGCCATCAAGGTGCATGATAATATTGTCAGCGTGCCATTGGGGCAGGCGCTTTCTCTGACCGCTTTGGGACCGGTGTCCGTTATAGGAAATCAGTTCACCAGCCGTGGCATGATTCTGCAACGCAATCAACCATCGCCGACGTTCTTCGCTTCTACGATAGCGATTATGAATCTGGGGGTTTCAAATGAGTTTCACCGGCAACTCCTGGCGTTTAACGCATTGCGTGCAGGCCATGTGAAACCTGGCGCCAGCGCTACTGTTAGCGGCAATACGGTATTTATTCCGCAGCCAGGACTTGATGATCTTCGCTCCGGTCAATACCTGGCTAATGGCAATGTGTTGTTTAGTAATAATCAGTGCGTACTGGATCTGTTGGAGACAGGCCAAAGCTTGTCATTGTCTTCCATAGTAATAATAAGTCTTGATGACATTGGGTTTCACAATAATCAGTGCGACTGCAGCTTACTCGATGACCTTGTGTTATCGCAGGTCTTCCTTTTTGGTCTGTCGGTGCGCATGAGCGACAACCGGCTGAAAGAGGGTATTTTCAATGCGCTGTATTCGGCCACAACCTTTGGGTACATGAATGCCACCACGAACAACCAGACGACTCATTGCATAATCGTTTCAGGCCTGTCGAATCTTAAAGTAGATACTGGCAACAAAGTCTTTCTGCAAATCTTTGGGAGGGATGAATACTGTAATCCATTTGCACTGATAAGGGATTCAGCTAATTCATTTGGGCAGCCGATGGTTGTTGCATAGTAATGAGTATATCTTTATTCAGGAGGGAACAATGGTATCATCAAGAAAAGAGAGAAGCATTCCATTAAACACTATTTCCGGGACGTTGGAAAAAGGTCTTTCGGGAACTGACGCTGAACGCAAGATGGGGATTGAGGGGCTCATGAGAGTACGGGACGTCAAAGCAACCCGTCTTGAAAGGGAAAAATTGCGCCTGAGCAAGAAATTGGGAGCCAATCATCCGCGCGTAATGGAGCTTACAAATACCATAGAAGTAAACCGTGGTCTTATCCGTGACCTGGAAGTGCAACGTGACCATGCCGGGACAGAAATTCCGGGGATAGACGAAAATACCTGGATTTTGCATGGTTTCGTGCGTGATAAGCATTTCAAGGGTATACCGACGCTTACCGTTGCACTCTATGATCAACAGGGTAAATGGGTCGAGCAGTTGGGTTATGCATGTACTGATAAAACAGGTTATTTCAAGTTGAGCTACAGCCACATGAGGGATGATAGAGAAAAGCCGTGGTTCACAACACTTGCAGATAAAACAAGACAAGGTCCCCAGGTATTTATCCGTATTTCGGATCAGAAAGGGATGCTTCTCTATACCGATAAACAGCCTGTGATTCCTGAGCCAGGGCAGGTTGATTATCGCGAGATACTCCTTGGTGATGAGGTAGATATGTGTAAGCCGCCTGAGGGTACGATGCAGCCAAAACCAGGAACAGAAAAACCCACTACGAAACCTTCACCTCAGAAAGAAGACCAAGGTACAACTGAAAAACCTGGAAAACGATCCAGGAAATCTAGTCAGGGATAATGAAATTGTATATGAAGGAGAAAAGTATTTTATGTCTTTAGCCCTTGCCAAAAAGCGATCTCCGGATAACATACGCAAACAAGAGCGTGACATTGTGCACGGCGCCTCAAAGCATTCTCAGGCCATTTACCATACTTTTCCGGTATCAGTCATTCAACGCAAACCAAACTGTCCCTGCGGTGGGGGGTGCCCTCGTTGCAAGAACACTCTCACCATTCAACCTAAACTCAAGATCAATGAACCAGGGGACACCTATGAGCAGGAAGCGGACAGAGTGGCCGAGCAAGTGATGCGTATGCCTGCAAATACAAGTGCCAGCAGTCAGTTGTCAGGAGTTAGGAAAGAAGATAAACATATTCAAAGAATGTGTGCGGAATGTGCAAGTGGCAAAGGTCTATGCCCAGAATGTGCTGAGGAGAAAGAGATGATGCAGAGAAAGCCTCTGACCTCACAGATTACACCCTTGATTCAGCGTCAATCGGTGGAAGAAGGGGAAGGAGAAATCCTTCAAACCAAAGAGCTATCCAGTCAGGCTACTGAGGTTGCACCAGATATTGATGTCCGGCTCAATGCGATTGACTCTGAAAGCCTTGAAGCCGAGTCCAGCGCCACAACAACGGCTCACTTCGCTCATGACTTCAGTCAGATACTGGCACACCCTGAGTCGCCAGCGAATGTCCAGGCAAAGCTAACGGTAAATCTCCCCGGAGACATCTACGAGCAGGAAGCAGATCGGATTGCCGATCTGGTAATGGCAACGCCGGCGCAAACCGTCATTAGCGGGGCACCATCGCGCATCCAGCGCTTCGCGGGGCAACCGACTGGGCAGATGGAGACAACGCCCACCAGTGTAGACCACGCCATGGCCAGCCCAGGCAAACCGCTGGAGCCGGTGTTACGGCAGGATATGGAGCAGCGTTTCGACTTCGACTTCTCCAAAGTGCGAGTGCATACCGGCGCGGCTGCCGAAAAATCAGCGCGCGATGTGAATGCTCATGCCTACACCGCGGGACAAGACATTGTGTTCGGTGCGGGTCGGTTCGCGCCGGGGACGCACGAAGGACGGCGATTGATTGCGCACGAGTTGACTCATGTACGGCAGCAATCGACCGGGCAGATCACGGAAGTGGTTCAACGGCAACCAAATAAAGACGACTGGAGTTCCTTCGAGTCTACCTACGGCGGCGACCCAAGATTTGTCTTTTGGGCCAAGAAGCACCATGGCAAACCTCCTGCTAACTATGGCGAAATCATTGCGCTACTCGACGAATATAAGCGAGTAAAGCACACGAAGAAGGTGTTGGAAGAATATGATCAGGCACAACTGAAAAAAGACAGGAGTGAACTCGAGAGGCGGCAACAAGCGGCACGCGCTGCGGAAGATCGTGCAGCAAAAGCCAAACCTGAGCTCAGGCAAAAGCAACGTGAACAGGCACGGTATCGGAATAGGGATCGGCTCTATACAGCGATGCAGAAAGCCTGGAGTGAGCGCCGCAGATATGCAGACGCAGAGTTGCTAAACCAAGCAAAGTCTATCGTCGCTCATCGGATTCCCCTCCCAAAAGCATTACGCCACGGTCTGCACTGGAAATCTGACCAGCAGCGTTGGGTCTTTATTTATTATTACTATCGTGAATCCCTCAAGGTCCGTCCGGAATCTTTCGAGAATCCATCTGCTGACGACACTGAACTGCTGCAGTATGCGGTTCTGGCAGAAGAAGACTATCTGGAAACGTCCGCAAAGGAGGCTGAGGCGTCCGAGCTCGCTCAATATCGCGAAGGAATACCCAAAACGGCACGGACCAGGCAGATCAAAAAGCTGGCGGCGACCCGGCCGATGAACCCGATGGAGGATTTTGAACCCGGTATACACGACTACGCTCCCTATCAGGGGCAGCCGCAATCGGTTGATGTCGATATCGTCGACCGGGACCATGACGCTGAAAACGTTATAGTTAAATACTCCGACGGTAAGGTCTTGCATATTCCCCTGAACAAGGGCTTGTTCTTTTACAACAAACCGCTCGATCCGACAAAAGTATTAAGAATTTTTACCCGGCGCCACAAGAAAACGCAACGTTTAATTCCATTCGTTATCTATGAAAACACCCTCGGCATAGACTTAGATGTGCTGTCAGAAGAGGAGTTGGCTCTGTTGGGCTTGCCACGATTTGATCCGGTACTGACTCCAGTCATTATTCAAGTCTTTTCACCCGAATTTGGAATGCAAAAGCTTTCGGTGGCAAACCTTAAGCTTGCGTCGCTTCATGCTGGCGGACTCGGACTTAGACAGTTAGGAGTTCCAATTGCTTCGAGCACGCTGGGGACCGGATATACACTCGTCACCGGAGCAGCAAGGCTAGGTATGGCAGCGGGAAGGCAAGTATCGGCTGCCGTGACCGCTACTGGGTATTCGACCACTACAGCCACCTATTTGGGCAAAACAGCCTACACTTACTACCTCCACAATGCGGTCCAAATCAATACGCTAACTCTTATGGGAACCGATATAGTGCTTACCCTAGCCGGTCAAGACATGGGACCGGTTTCCCCTGGCGACCAGATCAGCATGGTGGTGGCTGACGTTAAAGCCGGAGCGAAAGCCGCCAAGAATTATTGGAAGCTCGCCGAAGGCAGAGTGCAAGAGGTTAACCTCGTTAGTAAGCAGGCAAGAATTAGCATTACTAACCTCCGCGATATCGCAGAAAAAACGGCCAAAGTCGAATACGACCTTGGCAAGAAGCTGGCGTTGCATCGTCAGCTTGCGGGAAAGTCGGCTCAGGGAATGGATGAGGCGGCGATCAAGGCGGGCAAGCTGGCCGCTTACACCCTTGAGCATGCCGGACATTCTTGGCCAATTCTCAAGGATGGACGCATCCTTCGTTGTTCGAGGTGGTGCTCACCCGCATCGGTAGAGGAGGCTTTCGGGGATCTGATCAAGAGTCACCCGCATCTCACCGATGAAATGACCAAACTCAAGAAATTGAAAGGGAAGGCAGCAGCGGAATCGGCGACGAAGCTGGGGAATCGTTTGGATCAAATCCGCAAAGGGGAAGAGATGCCACTCGATGATCTGAAGAAACTTCTAGGCAAGCCTGGGTATGCCAAAGGCACGCAGACGGGTAACGATCTTCACTTTGTACTTTATCGGAGGGAAGGCGGCAAGCTTGGGTTTGAGGAGTGGAAACGTGTGAAACTTAATTTACCGCCGGCTAAACTCAGTGAGCACGATGCGGGTATAGTTATGAAAAACCATTTCCCATCACCTGACTGGGAATACCACCCTCTGTATCTACAAGGACAACCGACCAAAAAAATTGGCGGGAAGAACCCACTCGGTTCAAGCGAACCAGAATGGTACAGCAAAGCGTTGAATGCAGCTTTAGAAGTTAAGAGAAAGGATTTTATCGCGAGGTTGGATTCCGTGGACTGGAATGCGATCACGAAACAGTTGGAGCAGCGTATTCATGCCATGCCACCAGGTACGAAGAATTGGATAATGTTTGATATTCGAAAACAGCCTGTTAGTGTAGCAGAAGTAACTATATTACCTAACTTATCTTCGAAATGGGATGAAATCTTTTTCCTAACAGACAATGGTCTGTTGAAAATCGCTGGTAAGAAAGCAATCCCGTTTCCATAAACCAGTGTAACAATAAAAGATCAGACCTCATTATACGTAGTCATGATACAATATTTAGCTTGATTGTAGAGGAATTTTCATTTTGTGTAAGCGGTTTTCAGGGTGGTACAGACAAACGATCCCTACAGGGACATGGTTTGTCCGTGTTGTGTTTAACGTGTCATTGCGAGGGTCTTGTCCGAAGCAATCTCTTGAATAGTTGAGAAAAGATTGCCTCGGGAAAAAACCCCTCGCAATGACAAAAGAAAAGGGGAAGAAAAGGGGTCAAACCTTGATTTGTGATTATATATGGTTGGCTTTTGGCCAAGCTAAAAGGGTTTTATATCGCACCTTGAATCTTCAGTCTATCAGCCAATTAATCGTATTTTTCTCTATATTTCCGATTTCCAATCTAGAATATTTTTGCTATCATGTCCCTTAAGTGTTGGCTGATTCGTCCTGATTACTTGTAAAATATA
>SULG01000074.1 GCA_005524015.1 Candidatus Jettenia ecosi | reverse complement strand
TCTATTATTTATTCTTGAATAGTTTTACCAACCCTAGCTCGATCTCCCGCCATTCTGACACCGCTTTTTGAAATGCTGCCAGGTCTTTGCAATCATCCCATATCCGATTAATCCTGTTTTCTGCCTGAATGCTCCGTTCCCATCGTTCAGGATGCTTTTGCCGAATATGGTCAATTAGGCCTTGTGGGTAGTCTTTGCTTAACTCAGTTACTGCATCTTTGAAGCAATCTTCAAATTGTTTTGGTGTTGCTTCTGGAGGTCGAATCTTCCCTGCTTCAATTAATCCCCTTGCTTTTTCTTCTGGAATAGAGATTGATTGGTCTTCCTTAAACTTGATTAGCTTACCACCTGTTTTTGCCTGGAATGATTTTAAAACTTTGTAGGTCATTGGTTATTCTCCTACGATTTCAAATGATTCATCAAGAGTTATAATTTCTCCCGTATTATCCATATTAGATTCATAAGTGTTATTTTCTGTATCTATCGTTTTCAATAGTTTTCAATGGTATTAGCATTGGTTTTGGTATCAATACTGCCATATTATTCTTTGGTAGCTCAACCCAACAGACCTTTGCCCCCATGTCGATCAACCTATAAGATAATTCGTAGATGGCTTGCTTTAGATTCTTTCTTTCACCTTTCGTGTTTGGTTCTAACCAATTTCCATCAGGAATGATGTAAACGGTTCTACCATCCAAAGGGATTAGGTTGAAATCCTCGATAAGCTCTTTGCTGCCGTCTGGCCAGTTCCATAGGCCCGCTATTGCAACGCAAGAAAAGCCTTCTTGCGTTGCCTTTAATGCTTTCTTCTCGCCTTCTGTAATATATAGAGGTATGGACAAATCTCGAATCATCTGCCTTACTTTATGTGGAATGTACAAGCGATTGCCAGAGTTTTTTCTGGCTAGGTATTTTGGCCGTTCCTCGCTGGTCTTTGGATTGATTTTGTCGGTTTCAGCATAAAACATCTTATTACGTGTGTAGTCTGTTTCTGGATAAGGTATTTTATATGCAGATGTGGCATAAGTTTGGAATCCAATTTCCCTGTCAATATCTTGTAGTCTTAAGGATTTAATGACGGCTTCGTGAATTGCTTCGTCTGTGAGATCTGATTTTCTTAAGTCTAATAAGTGTTCTGGATGAAAATATGTTTCTATTTTTTTCATCATTTATAAACTCCAATAAAATATTAATTAATACTCATACAAACATTCCGCCTTTCCCTTTTCAATCTCCCCAATAAAGCTACAAGGAAATCCGAAAATCAAAAAACCCATTAAAAACAACTCCTAATCCTGCCTTATAAAATAACATTAATTTTATTTTAGCTATATATTGTACGTATATTTTATAATGCACTATATTAGTGGCGTATTATATACGAAAAGATTCACACTACAAAGAGATATCAATAAATAAATTAAAATAAATCATAATTGTTTACAATATAATAGTTTAAAATTTATATGAAATACCATGTTTTTTGCTTAATTCTAAATATTAAGTCCTAACATCTTTATAATAAAATAATTAAATACTCTTAAACTAGATTAATCTATGCGGGAGTTGTTTCGTGATGGCAGTGTTTATGTCTAAAGCTTTTTTGTATGGGAATACATTTGTAGGTGTGGTGTTTTTAAGTGTTGACCTTAAAATTGCTGATAGAATAAAAGCATATTAAAAAACATAAAAACAGGTAAAAAACTCTTGATTATTCTAGAGAAAATACTATACTTTGGATACAAAATCTATTATATGCCAGAGTGGTGGAATTGGCAGACACGCCAGACTCAAAATCTGGTTTTCGTAAGAAAGTGGGGGTTCGACTCCCCCCTCTGGCATTCTTCGGAAAAATCAACTTCCCACACAATTGTCATACGAGTAACTTACAAAATATTTTTACCCCGAATTAGACAAAAATAAATAATGAAATTTATCATATATTTTTTCTTGCTTTCATGCATACCTTCTGGTATTATTTCGTTGTGTCGTTCGGTTGTTGTATTGTAAATAGTATTATGTATTGTGATAATATTAAAGCTACAAGGGTTACAACCTTGTAGCTTTTTTTTTAACTTTAAATTGCCTACGAAAGGGGGTGATTGAGAATGGCAACTGGAACAGTAAAGTGGTTTAATGACCAAAAGGGATTTGGTTTTATTTCACAGGAAAATGGACAGGATGTTTTTGTACATCAAACATCGATTCAGACCGAAGGGTTTAGAACCCTGGCCGAAGGAGATAAGGTCGAATTTGAGATCGTAAAAGACAATAAAGGCTACAAAGCTTCAAACGTCATCAAAGTATAACTTTATCAAAAAGCGTACTCTTATATTTTAATGTATAATTGATTCCAATAGATAAGATGTTACACAAATTATAAATATGGAGTAATCACGTATAAATTATATTTTATAATTACGATAATAAAACCCCAGTATCCGTAAAAAGATATTGGGGTTTTTGTCTATCTATAAGGATTTTTGTTCTCGGTTAAGCTCTTTTATTCATGTTTTAAAAACCTGGCATCCTCTTCAGGTATCGAAGGATTGATATTTATGCCTGAGCCAATTTCAAAACCAGCCTGGGTCGTAAGCCGGGGTCTTATAAGTAAATGCCAATGCAACTGCGGCTCTTCCGCTCTATATCGCACTGAAGTATTAACAGTATAATTGTAGTCAGGATCGTTCAACTTCCTTTTCAATCGTTCTAAAATATTTTTCAATGCAAGGGCGAAACTTGATTTCTCATTATCTGATATATCACCGAAATTTGCTTTGTGCATCTTGGGCATAATGAGGATTTCGAAGGGAACTTCAGCTGCAAATGGAACAAACGCAACGAATAAATCATTTTCATAAACAACACGTCTTTTGTCTTTCATTTCATACGCCAGGACCTCACAATATACACAGTGCCCCCACTCATCAAAATAGTGTAGCGCCATCTCCTCACGCCACCGTATATAGCCTGGAACCATACCGGTTGATATAATTTGTGAATGAGGATGAATCAGGGAGGTGCCTGCCCGTAATCCATGATTGCGAAATATGATAACCATCATGTTCTCATCCTCCTTAATAAGTTCTCTATAGCGTTTGTGATAAACTTCTATAATAAGCTCTACTTCTTTTAAGGACATCTGGGCTATCTCCTGATTATGATACGGGGTTTCAATAACAACTTCATGATGACCATACCCTTTCATAGCCAGATAAATTCCCTTATTGTATCGACGGATATTGTTTTTCGGAATTAAAGCAGGAAATTTATTGGGTACTACCCGAATCTTCCAGGAATCTTCGCCTTCTTTTATCTCCGTAATGATCGAGGTAATCATATGATCATTCCCCGGACAGAAAGGACACTCTTTATCATGAAGAGGTACGGGTACTTTTTCATGCTCTGGCTTTTCAAAATCCTTTGGTCTTTTTCTTCTTGCGGGCGCATAGATAACCCATTGTTTTGTTATCTTATTTTGGCGTATTTCGCTCTCATTCATGAACAATTACCTCGTCTTATAAGAATGTATTCCTGAATATTTTTACTATCTGTCCTGTTACCCACGGTATTATACTCATCACCAGCGCGAGGATTAAACCATGAGCCCCTGGATTCACGATCTTTAATATAGCGGCAAGGCCAGGCACATAGATGGCAATCATAAGAAGTCCTGTACAGAGTACAAGCGCTCCCCAGATGAAAGGGTTACGGGTTATTTCATTCCGGAAAAAAGACGAGTTGCTATCGCGCATATTAAAAACATGCCAGAGTTGAGCAAATGCAAGGGTAATAAACGGAATAGATACTGCCTGTCTCTTATCAATTCCCTCCCATTTCAATGCCAGCTCATAAGCCCCAAAGACTGATGCAGTTATTACCATACCATATACACCAATAGCAAGCAAATGATACCAGGTTAAAATAGGTTCCTTAATATTGCGTGGCGGATACTTCATACTATGAGGGTCTCCTTCGCCTACGCCAAGAGCAAGCGCTGGAAATACATCCGTAACAAGGTTAAGGAACAGTATCTGGAGCGGAAGAATTGGCATTGGCATATCAATGAACGAATAGAGAACAATTACCATAATTTCACTGATATTACAGGAGAGAAGATAGAGAGCGAACTTTCGGATATTATTAAAAATAACACGACCTTGTTCAATAGCAGCAACAATTGTGGAGAAATTATCATCCTTAAGAATCATATCAGCCGCTTCACGCGCAACTTGAGTACCGCGTTGCCCCATAGCAATTCCGATATCGGCTTTTTTCAATGCAGGCGCATCGTTTACTCCATCACCTGTCATTGCAACAACAAACCCATTCTTTTGATATAGAGCAGTTAAATCAAGCTTCTGTTTTGGATCGACCCTTGCAAAGACAGACACCCGCAAGATATGCTGAAGGTCTTCTTTTGATAATTCTTCAGGCTTTTTTAAATCTTTACCGTGGATCACTTCTGTTTCACCCTCATGAATCAGTCCAACAGCTAATGCAATATTCCGTGCAGTAACGGGCTGGTCTCCCGTAACCATGACTACCTTTATACCGGCATCCCGGCATAAGGCGAGTGCAGGGGCAACATCACTGCGTGGTGGATCAAGAAATCCGACTATGCCAAGAAATGTCAATTGTCCATACGGATTGGAGTCGCTTGCAGTAACTGTTTTTTCAGCAATGGCAAGAACACGAAGGCCGTCTCTGGCCATATGGTTGCCCCTTTCCAACCACCATTTACGATCCTCACTTCTCATCTCTTTTTTACCTTCTTCAGTCATACGATGAGAACAAACCTTCAGGAGCGCTTCTGCAGCGCCTTTTACCGCAACAAGATATTGGTTATTATCCGCATGAAAAGTTGCCATCATCTTTACTTCGGAATCGAAGGCTTCTTCACGCACTTCAGGCATCTTTGCAAGAAGTTTATTATGGTCAATTCCTGCTTTTATACCAGCAACCAGGAGCGCAACTTCCATAGGATCGCCAACAGCCTTTTTCCCGGCATCCTTTTCTTCCGGTTCTAGAGATGCATTATTACAGAATACACCTGCATGTAACAGTTCCTGCAGGGGTTTTTCACGTAAAGGATCAAGAGATTTTCCATTTTTCCTGAATTCACCTTCTGTATTAAGCCCTTCCCCGCTGATCTTTATTTCGCCTGAATCAAGGACAATTCGGGTAACTGTCATCTTATTTTCAGTCAGCGTACCTGTCTTATCAGTACAAATAATGCTTGTTGCTCCAAGGGTTTCAACCGAGGAGAGCCGGTTGATTAAGGCATCCCGTTTTGCCATGCGCCACATTCCCCTCGCCAGCGCAAGAGTAGCTACAATTGGCAACCCTTCTGGTATGGTTGCCACGGCAAGGGCGATTGATATCTTAATCATAAGAAGTATATCCTCACCCGTGATAATGCCGGCTGTTGCTATTGCCGGCGCAACGGCTAAAGTTACCCAGATGAGCTTATTGCCAAGTTTATTAAGCCGCTTCTCCAATGGAGTTACTTCTTCCCTGGCGCTTTCAACAAGAGAAGAGATTTTACCCAGTTCTGTCTCCATCCCGGTAGACACGGTAACACCTTTGGCCGACCCGCGGGTAACCGATGTTCCTTTAAACAGCATATTTATCCGTTCAGCCAGCGGTGTGCCTTCCTCAAGATGCTCTACCCCTTTGCTAACAGGAGTAGATTCTCCCGTCAGGGCAGACTCATCAGCCTGGAGCCTTGATGCCTCTAAGATACGAAGATCCGCGGGAACGACATCACCACCCTCAAACACTACAATATCTCCAGGAACAAGTTCATCGGCAGGTATCTCTCTGAGTTGGCTATTGCGAATAACCTTAGTCGTTACACTCCCCAGCTTACGCAATGCCTCCATTGAGCGAACCGCTTTCAGCTCCGTAAAAAATCCAATGGTGGTATTAATAACAATAACAACTCCTATCGCCATGCCTTCAACCCATTCTCCAAATGCGAATGATACGATAGTAGTAACCCCAAGAAGTAAAATAATAAGGCTTTTTAGCTGATTAATAAGAATTATCCAGGCACTCTTCTTTTTCACTTCCTGAAGGCGGTTTGAACCAAATTTCTTATACCTTTTTTTCACTTCCACAGTATCGAGTCCCCGGACCGGGGAAACACGAAGATCCTGAATGACGTCTTGCCATGGAAGTGTCCATGGTGCAATTGGCAATTCTACCATGCATTACTCCTTAGCCTGTTTATAGTGTCTGCACCTCATCACATATCTTTCGTTGCACTAAAAACTTTTCTATTTTTCTATAAAAGTCCTTGCGAGTACCATCGTTATTAATCGTTACATCCGCAGAATGAATCGTCTCGCTTATCTTGAAGATCTCTTCTTCTGCCTTATCCTGTATTAAAAACTCTTCAAGGGTTTGAGGATCTCTTGCTTCACCACGTTTCCTCGTGCGCTCATAGCGTATAGATGGTTGAGATACTTCGACATGGACAAGAATGAAATTTTGGCCAAAATGGTTCCGAAGGGTTGCTGCATCTGCCGATGTTCTGATCCCGGTAATCCCAACAACTTTCCATTGGCACTTCTCAATCTTTTCGATCAATTTTCTCATAAAGATATCATTTCCCCATTGGGCATGGTATCGCCTGGATATATCATGCAGATTATCCCTCGTTGGAGCAATACCTTCTTCCTGCGCAATATCTCTAACAACATCTCCTGCTGACAGCGCTGGAATACCATATCTCCGGGAAAGATAATTGACAAGTTCATCCTTTCCGGAGCCGTTGAGCCCAACAGCGCCAATAATCTTCATAAGAGACACCTATTTTCGGTTTCATGTGTTTTTGTATCTTTCAATCAAGGAAAATAGCAGAAGAGGAGAAGCGTTTGCTATAGTAGGTAAAGGATGAAACCAAACCGGACATTATTAAATGAGGTTGGGTTTTACAAGGCAAAACTCAACGGCTGTTCTTTTTTACCCATCCCTAAATCCCCTCTCCGAGAGGGGATTTTTTTATTCCCCTCTTGGGAGGGGTTAGGGGTGGATTAACGGCATCATGAAAAACTTTGAATTTCTTATACATCAAGATAGGGTGGTAGCACGGACAAACCTTGTCCCTATATGTCTTGAACAGGAATGGTTTGTCCATGCTCATGGAATCAAACCCTGACTCATTGTGTTCGGTTTCATTTTTGGATTACTATAGTTATAAGGTGGTCATTGTCATTGTCCTTTCTGCGTCTTATCTGCCTTTCTGTCTCTGCATAGTTCCTTCACTCCCTGCTTCAAAAAGATCATCGTAATCTGACGGAAGTTGTGCAAGAATATCATTCAGTTCACCCGGTGAAACAGCATCACATAATACTGAGACAACAGCACGAGCATGATAAACGGCATCTGGAAGCTCAATACCTCCATCCTCTTTCTGGCAGACCCGTCTGAAAAATTCATTCAGATCGAAACTTTCTTTACTTTCTGCTTGCAGAAGATATGGCTTAAGCTCTGTTGGGAGTTGAGAAGCAAGATCATCTGCTTCGTTCCCGAATAAACGTTCCCCGAGCGTCTCCAAAGTAGCACGAATTGCCCTTATTGCTTCATCGGTTGAGGCAAGCCGGGCACGACTTTGAACTTGTCCGGTAAATTCATCATAATTCATAGTATTCTCCTTTCATGAAATATTTATTGTTACATAAAAAGCCTGCCCTCTTCTATTTACCAGAAAAAGAAGAGGTTTGCCTCTTTCCGCTTGTTCCATTGCGGATTTGTAGTCGCTTGCATCTTCGATAGATTTTCGATTAATTTCCGTTATCACATCGCCTACCAGCATACCAGCAAGATAAGCCTGGCTATTGGGCGCTACATCAATTACGACAACTCCGGATTCGTCTGTAATTCCAAACTCCATTTGCCAGCGCCGATTTATATTGTCTACCCTCATACGCAACTTTGATTCTGGTGTTTGCGCCTGAGAAAGGATTCTTTCCTCCTTTAACTCCTCTACTTTTAGCGTAACAGATATCTCATCACCTCCCCTTATTACCATAACATTCACATCCTTTCCGACCGGTGTCCCAGCTACTAAGCGTGGAAGGTCTGATACATCCTTAATCTCCTTTCCATCAAAATTAATAATAATATCTCCTCTCTTTATCCCTGCCTTATCTGCCGGCCCTCCAGGTATGATATCTCCAACAAGCACACCTTTTGGTCCTTTCAGTTTAAAGAAGTCTGCTATCTCAGGTGTTACTGTTTGAACAGA
Source organism: Candidatus Jettenia ecosi (assembly GCA_005524015.1). GTDB lineage: Bacteria > Planctomycetota > Brocadiia > Brocadiales > Brocadiaceae > Jettenia > Jettenia ecosi. Next base: position 9,865 of record SULG01000074.1, on the reverse strand, counting down.
TACCCCAATCCACCCACGGACAACACTGCCTTTTTCTTTCAGTTGTGAGACAATTGACTTTGCCAGGTTAATAGGAATAGCAAAACCAATCCCCTGTCCTGCAGCAACGATTGCAGTATTGATTCCAATAACTTCTCCTTGTAAATTAACAAGGGAACCTCCACTATTGCCAGGATTGATGGGCGCATCGGTTTGAAGAAAATTATCATACGGGCCGGCGCCGATTACCCGTCCTGTGGCGCTAATAATTCCTTGTGTTACTGTATGTTCCAGCCCAAAAGGATTTCCAATAGCAAGTACCCAATCCCCTACTCTCATCGCATCTGAATCGCCAAGAGAAAGGAATGGAAGGTGGGTAAATAACGATGAGATCTTAATAAGGGCAATGTCAGTCTTTGAGTCTCTCCCTATGACCTTTGCCTTGTAGTCTCTTCCGTCAGCTAATTTAACACTAATCTCATCAGCCCTTTCTACAACATGATTATTGGTTACAATATAACCATCCTCATCAATAATGAACCCTGAGCCAAGACTCCTCTGCCGCAATTCCCTATCCGGCACATCACCAAAAAATCTCCGGAAGAATTCCTCAAGAGATCCACCCTGATCCTGCCCGAAAAACTGTCTGAAAGGATTGCCAGGGATAGTAACTGTGGTTATAGCGCTGATATTGACCACTGCGGGTCTCACCTTCTCTGCAAGATCTGCATATGATTGTGGGAAGCCAATTATCTGAACAGTATCGTTTCTCTTATTTGTGCAACCAGTCTGAAGGCATACAAAAATTCCTAAGAATACAATAAGCATAAAAACACATGAGGTACAATTAGGAAATATTCTCTTCATCGGTACCATCCTCCGCACTATTTGTCTTGTAGCAGGAAAATCATTTGCCAATTTTTCTTTTTTCAATTTCAGCAACGTGTCGTTTTGTTTCGATTACGCTGTCGGGATTCAGAGATAGAGAGTCGATACCAGCCTTAATTAAAAACTCGGCAAAATCAGGGTAATCGCTCGGCGCTTGCCCACAGATACCAACCTTTGTATGAGTTTTATGCGCCTCCTCAATCTGTTTTTGTACCATATACTTAACGGCCTCATTACGTTCATCAAAAAGTTCAGCCAGCTCTGCTGAATCGCGGTCTATCCCAAGAACAAGCTGGGTAAGATCATTAGACCCGATGGAAAAGCCGTCAAAACGCTCTGCAAATTTTTCTGCTAATATCACGTTTGACGGAATCTCACTCATAACATAGATTTGAAGGCCATTCTCATGTCTCTTCAATCCGTTCTCTGCCAGCACATCAAGCACCCGGTCTGCTTCTTCAAGGGTCCGGCAGAACGGTATCATGATAATAACATTGGCCATGCCTATCTCCTCGCGAACCTGTTTAATTGCCCGGCATTCCAATGCAAACCCTTCACGATAACGATCGTTGTAATACCGTGAAGCTCCGCGAAAGCCGAGCATGGGGTTGTCCTCTCTGGGTTCGAACTGTCTGCCTCCGATAAGATTTGCATACTCGTTAGTCTTAAAATCACTCATCCGGACAATCACATCATGAGGATATTGTGGAGCAGCAATTTTTGCAATGCCCCGCGCTAAAATCTCCACAAAATATTCTGTTTTATCCTTATATCCCTGAGTAAGTTCCTCAATATACTCACGGGCTGTTCTGTCTTCTACCTTACTGAAATGAATAAGAGCCATAGGATGAATTTTGATGATATTATTGATAATAAATTCCATACGGGCCAGCCCAATCCCTTTGCAAGGCAGGCGCCACCACCGGAAAGATGCTTCCGGACTGGCAATATTCATCATGATTTGGGTCTTCGTATCAGGAATATCTTTCAAACTTATCTCTGATTCTTCAAACTGAAGTACACCCTCATAGACATAACCATGATCACCCTCAGCGCAGGAGATTGTTATCTCCTGACCATCTTTTAAGGATTTTGTCGCATCTCCTGTACCTACGATGGCCGGAACGCCTAATTCTCTGCTTATAATAGCCGCATGGGATGTACGTCCGCCATAGTCAGTAACAATACCCTTTGCCTTCTTCATAATCGGCACCCAGTCAGGGTCAGTCATTCCCGTCACTAAAATAGTTCCTTCTCTGAATTCTCCTATCTCGTCAGAACTCTTAATTATACAGGCTTTGCCAGTGGCTATGGCCTCGCCAATAGCAAGACCGGTAAGCAGCCGGTTGCCACTTTCTTTCAACTTGTATATCTTGAACTCTGCGGCCATTCTTCGGGATTGTATTGTTTCCGGGCGCGCCTGTACGATAAATAACCCTCCGGTTTCTCCATCTTTAGCCCATTCCATATCCATCGGCCTGCCGTAGTGTTTCTCAATAACACAGGCCCACCTGGCTAATTGCAGAATTTCATCATCTTTCAGAACAAAAGATAAACGCTCGTCTCTCGTCGTATTAATATTCTTGGTATTACCACTCCTCCCCTTTACATAGATCATCTTTTTTTCTTTTGCGCCCAATTCCTTCTCCAGTATTGGCTTCAGTTTCTTACGGTCGAGTAACGGTTTAAAAACCATATATTCATCCGGTGTCACAGCGCCCTGGACAACGTTTTCACCCAATCCCCATGAAGCGTTAATGATAACAACATTTTGAAATCCGGTTTCGGTATCAATAGAAAACATAACTCCCGCACCGGCTTTGTCAGAACGCACCATCTTTTGCACTCCGATGGATAAAGCAACCTTCGTATGCTCAAATCCCCATTCTTCACGATACGCAATCGCCCGGTCGGTAAAGAGAGAGGCGTAGCATTTCCGGCAAGCATCCAGAAGCTCCTCTTCACCTGTCACATTCAAAAACGTCTCCTGTTGCCCTGCAAAACTCGCCTCGGGTAAATCCTCCGCTGTTGCGCTGCTTCTTACGGCAACATCTACCTCATCCATCCGGTATCGCTTACAGAGTTCTCTGTAGGCATCCCGAATATTTTGAGCAATATCATCGGGAAATGTGCCATGAGAAAAGAACCGGCGTATCGATTTTCCCGTATCCTCAAGTTGTTTACTTCCTCGCTTAAAATCATCAAGATTGGCTTGTATCTTTTCTCTCAAATTGTTCTGCTTTACAAATTCCCAGTAAGCATCAGATGTCGTGGCAAATCCATCAGGTACACGAATTCCCTCATCTTTGAGCATACTGATCATTTCTCCCAAAGATGCATTTTTTCCTCCCACGAGTGGTACGTCCTGAGAACTTACGTTCTCAAACCAGCAAATGTATTTATTATTCATCATAGGTATCCTCCATACTAAAATATTTGCAGAAGAGATATGCAGTCTCTCCTGCAATACCCGTACAAGAATTTACATAATAAGGACATATATCACGGGTTGAAATTTACTACCTTTGCTGGAATTTTTAATGAGGACTAACGGAGTTATGTTTCTTACCTTCTGAATCTGTTCTTTACCGGCATTTTTTATCGATTCTGTATTAAGAGAATACATTTCCCACAGCAGAATTACACTCCCTTTGCTATCCGTACACCTTCCCGTATCATCTGGTTCGTATAACCCCATTCGTTATCATACCAGCTCATAACCTTAACAAGATCTTTATCCACCACCTGAGTAAGCTCCAGATCAACGACAGAAGCACGAGGATCTTTTATGATATCTGAAGAAACGAATGGAGCCTCCGCAACCCCCAATACATCTCTGTATCTGTCGCTTTTCGATTCCTCCATAAATATACGATTCACTTCTTCTACAGTCGTCTCTCTTTCGGTAAGGAAAACAATGTCCGCAATGGAACCTACAGGAAGTGGGGCTCGTATAGCTACTCCATCAAATTTTCCATCATATTGCGGGAGAGATTTGGTAGTTGCTATAGCCGCACCTGTTGAACTTGGCACTAAATTTACCGCCCCGGCCCTTCCCCTTCGTATATCTTTGCTAAACCCATCTACAAGGCTTTGGGTAGAAGTATAAGCGTGCACCGTCGTCATTATGGCTTTTTTTATTCCTATTCTCCTTCCCATAATTTCAACAACAGGGGTAATACAGTTTGTAGTACAACTGGCACAGGATATGACCTGAACTGGTGATTCCGATTTATTGACACCGTAGACAACCGTAACGATCTCTGCACTCTTTGATGGAGCTGATAAAATGACGTGTTTTGCACCTGCTCTAATGTGTTTCTCCAGATCCTCCTTTTTGGTAAAGATACCTGTACATTCAAAAACAATATCAACCCCTAAATCTCTCCAGGGAAGTTTTGTAGGGTCTTTTTCGCTTACAACCTTATATTTGACACTATCAACGGTCAGACCATTGTCATCACTTTCCACTTTTTTTTCATACCGCCCGTAACAGGTATCATACTGTAGTAAATACGCAAGACCATCTGGCGGAATTAAATCATTAATTGCTACAAGCTTCAATTCCGGCCTATCAAGAATAATTTTAAAAGCCGCTCTTCCTATTCTCCCCATACCGTTAATTGCTACCTTTGCCATAATCTCACTCCTTTCTCAACTCCTCGCATAATCTTTTCTTCTGATAAGCATAAGATAGACCCGCTAACCACCACTCCAATACTTCGGGCGGCCATAATAATCGTAGAGGCGAATCTCATACTGCCGGTTCACCGGAGCAGACGGATCATACCCGGGACTATCCTTAATGGTATCTTTGGGGATATCTACATAGACCTTTTCATTACGCCAGCTTATCCTCGTAATCCAGTCAGGAGGAATCAACACTTTTTTGCCAGGCAACCAATTCCCGGTATCTATCACCATATGCCGGATAGCCCAATCTTCCATATCTAAAATAAAATCGTCCACATGACCAATATCGCCATCAAGGGCATGGGTACGATAGCCGCTCACCTCCCTCGTACTCCTGAGATGCGGATCACCTTCCTTCTCAGGAGGAGGAAAAGGGAGAACATTATAATAGCCCTCAGCAGGCCGGTTAAGAGGTCCGTAATACTTGTATAATTCTATTTGATGCTGCAGGGAAACTGGCTTATCCGCTGCGATATCAGGACTGTTTTTTACTTCTTCCCTGGTAAGCGCCACAGGAAATTTTTCTGATGCCAAATCCGGTTGTTTAAAAACGACAGGAGAGATAAGGACTTTCCTGCCGGGCAGCCAGCTACTGGTGTCAACTACAAGATATCTGATAGTCCATGACTTATCATCGAACAGAAACTCATACACCTCTCCAATATCATCATCTACGGCATGAATCCTATACCCATACAGGGATTTTATACTTATCAACATCTGTATTCCTCCTTTTTAGATCTTAGAGACTGCCTGAAAAGATGCTATGGTGGATTCGCTCCGATGAATCCATCCTGCTATCTGTAATTCTATAATGAGCAGGGTGGATTAAAGCGCTGTCTTTTGCGCTGAATCCACCACCTGTATACTGGACATGAATAAGAACTTTTTCAGACAGTCTCTTATACCCGTGGGATAATATAATACGGACTCGAGTAAAAATCGTAGAAATATTCGGGATAATAATAACGAGGCATTTTATCCTTTGTATGTTTCTGCTTATCTTTTTCATCCCCGCGAAACTCCAGAAAGCTTCGTACGATTTTTGCTCCACCCTCAAATGCATCTTTTACCACAGCAAGGGAATCTTTCTGATTATCAACTATGCCGTAAATAGTGGCTACGCCATTATGTACTTTTACTGAAATATCATCACTATTAACAAAAACATCCCAGTACCACTGACTTTCGATATCATTCTTAATTTCTTCATCGCTTTTCCACGGCCATCGGTAATCAACCTCGAGTTTATTCACCACATCTATTACTCCGGGTACCCGGGATACGACATCCTCAGCAAGACGTTTTTCATAGAAGGTATTAACCCCGCCATACAGATATACCTTTTCGTTTTGCGATTCAACAGTGATATCAAGCCGATCAGTTATCGGGTTCCTTGATAATGCATCATGAACGTTCTCAACAATAGCCGGGTCTCTCATAACGGTCGGGCTGGTGGGCAGTTTCCCAGGACGTACCTTCAGAAAATTCTTGACTGTACGCACCCCAATTGTATTCTTTGCATCTTGTTCCGCCACTCTTTTTGCATGAAGATTGTCTACTATACCGGACAGAGTTACCACACCATCTTTTACTTCAATATGTATATTGAAAGAGGCTACCCGTGGGTCGTAAAAAAAGGTATCTCCAACCGCCTTCATGATCTCTTCATCAGATTTATCCACATACTTAACCTCACGACGCAACTCATCACGCATCCACCATTTAACTTCTAATCCACTGTTATCCACTGCGGTGACCCCGGATACCCAGGCATCATAGGAAGCCCTGGATTTTTCTGCTGCGCTTCCTACCGTTCCACGTAAGGTTACCTTTCCATCTTTTACCACAACATCGAGTAACGTATCATCGATATACACATCAGAACTGAGGCGCCCTTTGATATCTGCTTTTATCTCCGAACCGGGACGCTGTTTTCCATAATCAATCATCATTTTGTTTCTAACGCCCTTAACTCCCTGAACTCCCTTGACAACCTGCTCAGCAAGTTGTTTCTCTGCCCATGATCCCACAGTACCATACAACACAACAACTCCTTTATCAACTTTTGTATCAATTTCGTAGAAATCTGTAACGGGATCAATTGCTAAAGCTTTTTCCACATCGATAATGATCTGGGTGTCAGATCTGGTAACCGGAGTTACAGAAATAGTATTGATAACAGACCGAACGCCTTTTACCGTTTCAGCAATTTTGGATGTCCGGTCTCTGGCAAGAAGATTATCTACTGATCCAGAGAGGGTAATAATACCGTTGTTTGCCTCTGCGTTTATCAGATGAGCTGGCACAGCCTCATCGTTAAGCAACTCCATTTCAACAGCAAATGCAATTTCCCTATCCCTGATCTCCTTATTTTGTGCATACACACGGGAAAATATGGTATCTCCTAAACCATCAATACAGAAAATGCTTGTCAAAAGGATGCCCGTGGTAAACAGGTTTCTTCGGAAATCTATACATAGCGACATAAGTTTACAACTGTCTGTCATTCCGGGCTTGACCCGGAATCCAGTATTTTTCAGGATTCCCGCTTTCGCGGGAATGACATATTCGTATCTGATTAATGAAGCTGTGTATAAAGACAATATTCTTTTGATAGATGGATCATGAGCACGCAATTTCTTTATCCTCATATCGTATCTCTCCTGTAATTATTCAAAACAAGGCGAGAAATGGAAATAAATATATGTTGATCATCATTTTCCAAAGGAACAACCTTACGGATACAGATAATAGTAATAGGGTTTAAAATAAAAATCCTCGAAATAACCGGGATAATCTATTTCAAGGTAAAAGGGATCTTTCGTCCTTAACTGTTTTAGTCCCTCATCTGCTTCTCCACGGATCTCTAATAAGTTTCTTACGGTTCTTGCCCCTCCATCATATGCATTTTCTATAGCTGCAAGAGCCTCTTGCCGGGTATGAACTGAGCCGGTAAGATATGCTACGCCTTTTTTCACATTTACAGAAATCTCAGGACTATGGACAAAAACGCTAAAAATAAGTTCTGTTTCAACTTTTTCTTTAATCTCTTTATCAGTTTTTGGCAACCATCGGGAATTAACATTCAGTTTATTAATAACACTTACTACGCCAGTCACCTGTGATGCTATTTCGCCGGCATGTTGTTTCTCAAAAAGGGTATTGACGGTACCGTAAAGATATACTTTGCCATTTTGGACTTCAGTATCAATATCCAGATGCCTTGTTAGGGAATTTCCCGATAACACATCACGAACCCTCTCAGCAGTTGTAGAGTAACCGGGTAACATCCCGGGCCGTATTCTCAAATAATTTTTAACCATGAATACACCTGCCGTATTCTTCGCCTCTTCCTCAGCAGCATTTTTCGCTTCGGGGTTATCTACTGCACCGGTCAAAATAACTACTCCTTCTTTTACTTCTACCTGTATATTGATTGAAACTACCTCTGGATTATGAAAAATAGCATCTCTCACTGCTCTTTTAATTTCCTCGTCAGATTTATTTCCCTGTTCATCCTCTTTAATCTCAAGAGCTATAGGGTCTACAGGAGAAGCTCCGGCAATAAAGTTACCATAAGATAGAGGTCGTATTCTTTTCTTGAGATTCATATTGATCTTTTGAAAATCCCGTGCATGAGTTAAACCGGAATTCTTTTTCCTGCCGAACATAATTTGATTATCAGACCGGACAATATGAGTTACAGAAATGTTGTTAATAACAGATTGAATATTACTCATCGCTTCTACCATCTTAATTGCCCGTTCACAATCCAGAGGATTATCCACGTGCCCTGAAAGGGTAACAACACCATCTTTTACCCGGACATTTATCAAATGGCGGGATGTCACTTTATCAGCTAACAATTTGGCCTCTATAGCAAATGCAATATTGCTATCTTCAATATCTTTGTTCTGTGCATGACTATTGAAAGATACAATAGTAATCAAAATATTTGCGTATAAGCTAGTTATGAAGAGGATTTTCATCATTTGATTCCATGGGGAATAATTACTCAAAATTCAGAACATCACCATTGCCTCACTGTGGCTTAGCATAGTAGTTAGAAAATCGGTTCGCATACTCCCGGCTTAACAAAACTGAAGGGTCATAACGAGGACTCTTTTTAATGAGTTCTTTGGAAAGATTTACAAATACTCTTTCGGTACTCCAGTTTATTGCCCTAATCCAATCCGGGGGAATAAGCACCATTTTACCTGTCAACTCTTCTCCCATATCAACCACCAGGTATTGTATAGACCAATTTTCATCATCTGTGATAAAATCATCTACACATCCTACTCCATCATCATCTGCTTGAACATAATAACCCGTAATTTCCTTGGTGCTACGAAGATGCGGATTTTCCCTTTCCTCAGTTTCAGTTTCTGCCTCATCCTTTTGCTCATCCTCTGTATCGGGAAGCGGCAGCGATTCAAAATATTGACTCGGGCGCCATTGCCCCTGAAATCCATAATACTCATCCAATTCTATTTGGTATTGGCGAGTAATTGGTTTATCTACATTAATATCAGGACTATTCATCACCTTCTTCCTGGTAAGTCTCACAGGAAATGTTTCAGATTCCCAATCTGGCTTTTCAAAAGAGGTAGGAGAAATAAGAACCTTCCTCCCCGGCATCTGCCATGTGCTCATATCAACAACCAGGTATCTGATAATCCATGCCAAATCATCGAAATAACATTCACTTACTTGACCAATTTCACCATCTTTGGCAAGAATTTTGTATCAAGAGAACGATTTTATACTTCTTAACATAGGTATTTCTCCTTTTAGTACTATTTCTCTCCTACGACATTTTGAGGGCTACCAGGTATGCATGCATGTTATCAATAGTATTAATTAGGCCTTCGGCTACTTTTGTTTTTTATTAAACTGTAAAGCCTTGCCCTCCATGAACGTGCATGCGGGAGAGAGCAACCCTAAAGGGTTGCCCTACATAGCTTGTTTGAAATTCCGTAATTATTCAGCGTATTTTCAAATATTACTGCCCTTAGTAAGCAAAATCAGGTAATAAATACACACGTAGTTTCAAAACTAAGGCCTGAAAGGCCTTCAGAATATAGCAGGGGGTGAAGCCCCATACGCATCAAGCTAAGCGCCGACAGCTTGTTCCCAAACTCTGTTTGGGAACACACATGTACGAGAAACTCCGTTTCTCGAATCAATGGTAGAACAGGCATCTTGCCTGTTCTACCGTGATAAACCTGAATGATAGTGTGTATGGATTCCTCAGGAGAGGCAGGTTTCAAACCTGTCCCTACTCGAAACAGAGTTTCGA
>SULG01000073.1 GCA_005524015.1 Candidatus Jettenia ecosi | reverse complement strand
AAAATATCTGATGGTATAAATACCGTTTGATTAATATTTCCACAGATAAAAGCAATAAAAGAATTATCCAAATTATATATCTCTTCAGCATTAATGTAGTTTAGTCCGAAAAAAATCGTTTACCCATATCGGAAGCAGTTCTAATCAGAATATTAGATCTACCTATTTTGAAAGTATTAGTTTTTAATACCTTTATTGGTTCAACTTCGGTATTAAGCGATTTTGCCTTATCTAAAAACTGCAATAAGAGTTTATTTATCATCTTTATTCAACAATCTGTGGAATAAATCTTCCTTTATAGGGATGTAGTCTGTGAACATGCTTCGTGGTATCTGCTTCTTTAAGGTTGTCAAAAGATAATGCCCAATTTAGATCTTCCCCTAATTGATCTTTCCATGTAATTTCTCTTTTTCCTAAATAAGAATCGTAATATTTAATTAACTCTTGTCTATCGATAAATATATTTCCATTATTACCAATCCTTCTTATACGCCCATATTGAATAAGGTAAGATATATTTGAAGTAGTAACGTTTTTCTTCAAATAGTTGCTTGCCCATTCACTGGCTTCTTTTATTGTTAATAAATCTTTCTCTATAATCATTTTTTTCAGCGATACTATTAAATATGCAGAAAAATCTTGTACATTACAGTATTTCTTTTTATGGCCTTTATGAATCTTAAAACGTCAACAACTCTATCAGTTCCTTCCCTGAAGAATGTCTTAAACAAGGCGTCGTTGGACTCGATGATAGAGTCCATGAAGTTGGTCTTAGTGGTGATCATGGTCTAGATTTTCTTCTATCTGGTCATATGCTTGAATATCTGGATATCGCGGGTTTGACCGATACGGTAGGCTATCTGATCTTCCCATGCGGTATTCTACTACATAAAATGTTAATTCAATGGTTTTGAGCCATGACAGATTGCGACAATTTCTACAAAATTATCTTTAAGACGATAGATAATTCTATAGTTCTCATAAAGCTTTTCCCGTAAATTTTCATTCCCATATTCAGGAACCCGTCCAGCTTTGGGGAATTGAGGAATGGCTTTAACAATAGCGTTTACCCTCTTTGCAAACAATGAGGCATAATATTCGGAATCTTTTGCAATATAGTTGCAAATATCTTCAAACTGAAAAGCAGCTCGGGGTGACCATTTTATTTTGTAAGCCATTTTGACATTTGTTTTTCAACTTCTTCGTGGGGTATTCCTTTTCCCTCATCCAGTTCCTTTAATCCAGCATCAACCTGTAGTTTGAAATACAATTCTGCCATAATATCATCAATAGTGACATTATCAGGCAAGGACTGGATCATCTGAATAACTTGCTGTTTTATTCCTGCCATTTAACACCTCTTTTTAGCTTTGCATTGAATTGGTGGTTCGAATAATCTCATCTGAATGGCAGTACGGTCTTTTTTTCGTGCAACTCCATTGAAGCTGTTTTCCTCCATATTTTCGTTTCCCCATTGAATCCATCCTTCTCTCCTAAATCTAGCAAACAATTCCAAGTAAGGACCAGGCGAGCAGCTTTCAATAAGATCGTAAATCTGATCCGGTTTTCGGGAATGTTCCCTCTTCTGAGATGAGATAATATTTACCTGAGTTCGTCCAGGTTTAAGTTTTCTCATGTGTCCACGAATACCAAACAGAATGAGTTCTGTGACATTACGAAAATAAAATCCAACCCCTCGGCCGTCTGGACCTCCGTCCTTTCTGATTTTATACCAAACGACATTGGTCTTGTATGTAAAACCCCAACGTTTCATTACTTCAAGACCTTCAGTAAGTTCTTGTAAAATTATAGATATTTCTGTTAATTGAGATTGCTTCACCCAGCCTTTTATATTTATCCCTTTACCCTCAAATAGCAAACTTTTGTGTGGATTTTAGAATTTCGTATTCGTATTGTTTGACAAGTGTATTATACCCCAAAAATTTTACCCTATTCTTTATTTCTTCAAATGCACTATACTGAATCTTTTGCTCAAAATCGCCAAGTCTATTTTCATCAGCGACAATAACCATTTGTGTATAAAAATCTTGCAAATCATAAAACTTTAAAAGGGAGGTATGAATATCTGTTGAGTGTTCTACTTCAAATAGGCTATTTGGCATCTGGCGAGTATTGAACCAAATTACATCTATAGTACTACTTCTCTTTATAGTATTACCATAGCTAAAGGATGGAATATCCTGTAGTGATCTCAATTCTTTGAGCGGTCTATTTACGAATAGCTTGTTTTTATCTTGATTGGGTGTGAACGTAGCAAAGCCGCGAAGGTTTCCTATAATAACCAACAATCCTTGATAATAAGAATGGTTTTGTTCAACGGCTTCTAGCGATAGCGGCTTATCATCTATATATTCAGTTAAACTGAGTTTGGTCTTGTAAGAACGAAGTGCCCATAAGCCGGGTCGAACCTTGAAGATTTCTGGACGTGTCTGAACGATTCGACGAATAGAGGCAAATGGTGTTTTGGTTTCCCAATTGCATTCTTTTATCTTCATCACTTCACGATAAAGTTCTGCCAAAGTAGCCTGACCTCCAAGTTTCTCCAGGATTTGAATTACCGCTTCGTATTGTCTCATTATCTGTATTGTTGGTATTTCATATCTTAAAACGTCAACAACTCAATCAATTCCTTCCTCGAAAACGCCTTAAACACCACATCGTCTGATTCAACAATAGAATCCATGAGAGTGGCTTTAGCGGTGATCATGGCATCGATTTTTTCTTCCAGGGTGCCTTTGGTGATGAGTTTGAATACCTGGACCCCGCGATTCTGTCCGATACGGTGGACGCGGTCGGTGGCTTGGTCTTCACGGGCGGCATTCCACCATCGGTCGTAGTGAATAACTACGGAGGCGGCGGTTAGATCGATGCCTAAGCCGCCTGCCATGAGGCTTCCTAAGAAGACGTTGCAATCGGGATTATTTTGGAATCTGGCGATGACCTTTCCACGGTCTCTGGTGTTGCCCCGCAAGGTCTCATATTTGGCGCCAATCTCATGGAGCCAATTGCCCATGATGTCCAGCATCTCCAGATATTGAGAGAAGATGACAACCTTTTCTCCTGCCTCGAGCGTTTCTTCCATGATCTCCTTGAAAAGTTCAAACTTTCCGGAGGTTGCACCTTTTGGTGTTCTTCCATTCAATATGAGTTTGGGATGATTACAGAGTCTCTTTAGTTTCGTGAGCAAGGCAAAGATATGGATGTATTCTACCGGTTTGCTCTCGTCACGTAATTTCATAATGAGCTTGCTTCCCTGTTCTTTAATCAAGTCTCTATACATAATGATTTGGATGGGTGCTAAAGTACAGTACCGTTTCTCTTCAGTTTTGGGGGGTAGTTCGGTCAGGACGTCTTTTTTGAGCCGTCGTAATTTAAAGGGATGGATAATCCTCTTTAATACCTGGCGCTTTTCATCATCCTGATATTTTGTAATGGGATTCTCATAGCGTAACCTGAAATCTTGTATACTCCCCAAATAACCAGGCATCAGGAAATCGAAGATTGACCATAGCTCTGTTAGCCTGTTTTCAATAGGGGTACCTGTGAGTGCCAGGCGGTGTGTGCCTTGAGGGATTTTGTTGCCATACTCATCTGCGTAGTATGGTTCTTGATCTTCTGTGCTTCATCCAATACTATGTAGTTCCATTGAATCTTATTGAGGTTTTCCACATCACGGGAAAGAATGCTGTAGGTCGTTAATACAACCGAAGGAAGGCTATTTGAGAGAAGGACATTTCTTTCTTTCCCATAAAACAGAGCCAATTTTAATTCAGGGGCATAGACCTGAAACTTGGATTGCCAATGATCCAGCACAGAGGTTGGACAGATGATAAGATTTGGTAAATTTGCTTCCTTTTGTAATGCTGCAAGGATCAATACCATTGCCTGATGTGTCTTGCCAAGTCCCATTTCATCGGCCAGGATACCATGAAAGTTATTTGTATGCAAGAACCAGAGCCAATCATAGCCTGTGCGCTGATAGGTACGCAAATCTCCGTTGTAAGAGGTAACAGAGGGTGCAGGATGCGGTGGAGTAATCCGATCAAAGCTCATCAAAAATTTCTTTGTTTCTTCACATGCGGCCACCTTTACATCCTTGTCACATTCTACCCTGGTACGTAGATAGCCTAGTTTCGGCATCTTTATCCGTCCATTTTCAATGGTGCCACTACCACGCTGCCAAAGGTCCATGATGTCCTTTGGGATCTCTATATAGTCCATATCCTTTTGGATGCAATGGCCGTTATCGATACATGCGAGAATTTCGGGAAGTGTAATGGTGTGCTTCCCAATTTTATAGGTGGGATCGAGCCAGAGCCAATCTTTATCGCAAACCTCTACCTGCATGCAGGAAATATTAGGATTGCGATGAAGCTCAACGCGCTTTAACCGGTCAGAGGGGTTAAAAGAGGGTTCAGTGAGTAATTGACAAAAATCGTTTTTCAGAAAGTCAACAACCTCTTTTCCCTTATAGGTAAGCGGTTTTTCATTGTTAAAGTAAGGGATAAGATTGTGAGGAATAGGTGCAAGATGTCTATAGCTGTTATTATGCCATATCCACTGGGTATTTATTCTCTGCGCGCGTAACTGTTCCCAAAGAAACGTTTGGTTCTTTTTACCAGAACCTTTCATCTTTAGGATGGGGGATAATTCGACATGTCCTTGTTCGTTTACATCAGCACGAAGATGGGGAATGAGGGGAGTTTTGCAGAGCTTTGCCTGAATTACCTGCTCTGATAATTCTATCGTATCAGAACTCTGCATCTCTGTTAATTTCTCAAAAACATTTGGACTTTTTTCCGGCGAGATATGCATCACGGTTTCACCAGCTCCATGAGAGATGAGCTTAAGTTCAAGTTGTGGCCCGCCATTGAGCAAATCTACCTTTAGATTGAAATTGCCGAGTTCAGAAAATATTTTACCTAAAATATGTACAGGATTATCGTGATTACAAAAAGGAAAATCATCATCTGCTGTCAGCTTTAATTGCGGTATTTCAAATGGTAACGGATTGAAACCTGTGCGTTGTTTGGGTACCAGTAAACGATAAGCATTTTTTTTATCCCGATTTTCAATCCATTGTAATAATGTTGCAACCGTGTGCTTGCATGTCTCTCCTTCAGAAGCGTATAAGCAGGTGCATTGTATATCATAGATTTCATCTTCATCAGAAAAGATTTCAACAAGGTAGGGATCTAATTCACTTCCGGTAACCTCTGCCGTTAATTCCCCATAACAATATTTTATATTGCGGACACGGCCATTCTTGTAATAAAGAAATCCACGATCGTACACACTACCAGAGGTAATTGACTTGATATATTTAACAGTAATGGAATCTAAAGCAAAGGTACTCACAAGCTTACACTCCTATAATTGAAGTAACGGTTTTGAAACTTTACAACTAAAGTACAATATATATACCATTTTTATAAGTTGGAAGTCAACTAATGGTCTTAAATTTTACGCACATGCTTTAAGAATATCCTTATTAAAAGTTTATCCATATAAGATTTGTCGATATTAAAATTACGAATTATTGACTTGTCTTATATGACTTGATAGACTTCATTTGAAAATAAGATATATTCTTTACTATAAGTTGAAAAAATTGTGGATACAAAAAATATCATAGGCTTTCAATCATACGAAGAAGCGCAGGCCTTTCTCTATAAGGCTATTGATTATGAGAAGCTAATTAGTTATCAGTATAATGCATCGACGTTCAATCTTGATAGAATGGTGAGAATGCTTGAGTATGTAAGAAATCCACACAGAGCATTTCCAAGCGTTCATATAACAGGCACAAAAGGGAAAGGTTCTACCTCTATTATGATAGCAACTCTCCTGGAACATGCAGGTCTTAAGACGGGGCTTTTCACCTCTCCTCATCTGGTTGATCTAAAGGAACGTATTCAAATAGACCATCAGAATATATCTGAAGACGATTTTACTGATAACCTGAATGAACTCCGTCCATATATCCAGCATTTGCTCGAGACAAGTCCATCTGCATCCCCCACATTTTTTGAAATTCTGACTGCAGTATGTATGCTGTATTTTAAAAAAAAGCATATAGACATGGCCGTGCTGGAGGTAGGCCTGGGCGGACGTCTTGACTCCACGAATGTTGTGATACCGCAGGTATCGATTATCACGAATATTGGTTTTGACCATACAGCTATCCTGGGTAACACCCTTTCAAGTATTGCCTATGAGAAGGCAGGGATTATTAAACAAGGGGTTCCTGTTATCTCTGCAGTAGAAGACCCTGAAGCCCTTGCTGTAATAGAGAAGGTATGCAAAGAGAAGGGCGCTACATTGTATCTTCTTGGAAGGGATATTTGGATTGAAGAGATAAGAGGTGTAGATGGAAATGGCATAGCGTTCTACAAGCACAGTCAAAGTTCTATGAATAATCCCCCTCGATCCCCCTTTAGAAAAGGGGGAAGATTTGTCTCGTCCCTCTTTAACAAGGGAGAAGTTAATACATTTGATAAAGGAGGAGTTGCTAAAGAAGTGAGGGGGGTGGTATGTAAAATAAAAACCTGGCGGCGTACCTATGATAGTATCTTTTTACCTCTTATCGGTACGCATCAGGCAAAGAATTGCGCCCTGGCCTTAGGTGCATTAGAAATCTTACAAGATCAAGGTGGCGTTTCGATTACTGACGAGACAATTAGGGATGCCCTTATGCAGATGCATTGCCCTGCACGGATTGAGATTATTGGGAAAGATCCCTTGATTATATTGGACTATGCCCACACCGTAGATTCTATGCGATTCCTTAAAAATACCCTGTTGGAAAATTTTAAGTATAATAAGTTACTATTGATCCTGGGTCTTGCTCAGGATAAAGACCTGGATAATATCTTACAAGAGATTGTTACCGTGTCGGATTTAATTATGGTGACGAAGAGCAAAAATCCACGTGCGGCTTTACCGCAGGAGTTGTATCAAAGGGTAGAAAGACTCTGTGGAAAACAAGCGAAGATATTTCATACCACTCAAGATGCTATAGTTGCAGCAAAACAGATAGCTTCTCAGGATGATTTGATTTGTATTACCGGCTCGGCATACGTTGCAGGAGAAGCTATGCAGGTCTTAAAGGCAACCACAGATTTTTCAGGTGGGTTAGAAAGACGCCAGGTTCGTAATGTAGCTACGAATTTACACGAATAGTCACGAATGATAGTATGGAAATGTGTTGTACGGGGATCTTATACTCTCAGTTTAATTCTTGTAATCTGTGATGATTTATTCTTTTTCCCGGGATTCTCTGGGGCTTATTTAATTTTAAGTTATACGGTAGGTCTGGGGAATAATCGGGCTTGCTGAATAATTTCAGGGACGGCCTCTTCCCATTCAACTGCCATAACGTGGACACCGGCAACACCCCTGATCTCTCTCACTTGTTCTATCACTTCTAAGCATATCTTGATACCTTCCTCCTTCCCTTTCTTAGCAGCGGAGGCGGCCGTCATGCGGCTCATCACCTCATCGGGTACATCCATACCGGGAACATTATGCTTCATATGCTTAGCCATACCAGCGGACTTGAGCGGAGCCACGCCGGCCAGGATGAACACCTTTTCATGGAGACCCATATCGGCAACCATGTTCATCCACTCATGAAATTTTTTGATATTATAGATGATTTGAGTTTGAATAAAGTCAGCGCCTGCAGCAATCTTTTTGGCAAGCCTAACAGCACGGAATTTAAAGGGATCAGCAAAGGGATTTTCAGCAGCGCCGATAAAGAATTTCGGTTCTGATGCCTTCAATTCCTGGCCGGATTGGAATCTCTTCTCATCACGGAGGGTCTTTACCATTTGGATGAGTTGTACCGAGTCTATATCAAAAACACCCTTTGCCATAGGATGGTCTCCAAACTTCTGGTGATCACCGGTCAGGCATAAGAGATTTTTTAAACCCAGGGCTGCAGCGCCTAGTAAATCACTTTGTATAGCGATACGGTTTCTATCGCGACACGTCATCTGGATAATCGGTTCTACCCCGGCATCCAGAACTATGCGGCCAGAAGCAATGCTGGACATACGTACTACCGCAGTCTGGCAATCGGTAATATTAAAGGCATCTCCATAGCCTTTTAATATTTTAGCCTTTTTTTCTATCGCAGAACGGTCAGCTCCCCGTGGCGGACCAAGCTCTGCGGTAACAGCAAACTTTCCGCTTCGAAGGAGTTTTTCTAAATTACTTCCAGATTTTATATCAGACCTATTTTCAATCATAATCGACTATAGAGAATTTTTATTTGGGACGCGGATAAACGCAGATTATCAGAATATAAGAAACGAGAAACTATATAATAAAGCTACTAGCTCTTCTATCAGTGATAATCTGTGTCCTAATTAATTTGCTTTTTCACAACCAGATGTTCAAGTACCATCTTTCGTGGATGGTTTTCTGCGCCAGTAGTCCAATCCTTGGGTGGTACGATCGTTTCCATTGTTTTTAACAGTTGCTGGGTATCTAACTGGTCGTATATCTGGTTCCATACACAGGGAGTTTCTTGCGATACCTCACACCTTCCGTTTTGAGAGCCGCCACACGGTCCGTTCATGAGGCTTTTTGCGCATCGGCTTACCGGACACAGTCCTCCGGTGGTTGCCAGGATACAATTGCCGCATCCGGCACACCGTTCCCAAAAGATGCCCTGTTCCGTGGGTCCGCCCATAAAGGTAGTGTTCACGCCGGGAAAGATCCTTATCTTGGGAAATTTCTCGGCCATGTATTGCACGCCTACCCCACAGGCAATAGAAAGAACGGCGTCGCAATCTTCAATAACCTCTCTGATATTATCAATAAATTCCCACTCACACTGCCGGAGTGTTGAATCCTCTTTCACCTCTATTTGCCTGCCTTCTAATTTGGCAGAAAGCCTGAGTTGTGCGGCAAGTTCTGCAACCTGTTTTTCGCCACCGGTATGGCATATCGTTACGCACGAACCACATCCCAGCACACAGATCTTCCTGAATTCAGAAAGCATCTGTTTAATTTCTTGAAACGGTTTTGATGCAGCTACAATCATAATAAAAATCCATTACTGAATTTTACGGAATTATACTAAAAGCATTAGAAATGCCACAAAGCCTAAGGTATAAAGACTATTTCTCTTAGTAGCCTGGCGTCTTTGTGGCTGTTCTTCGGTTATATATTTCTTAATTCTTCAATCATGTTAAAGGCTATATCAAGGATTTCTTTACCGTTCTGTGAGGAAATGAAATGGGTCTTAAACCGACGGGCATCCATTCCTAATCCGGAAAGAAGCTGAGCAGTAAATTTTGTCCGTCTTTCAATCCACTCCTGCTCTTTACAAAAATGACAGGTATCGTCCTTGCATGCCGTTACCAATACCCCATGAGCACCTAATTCAAAGGCCTTCAGGTAGAGCGAAGGGTCCACCTTGCCAAGCCCCAGTACTCCTACCCTCCTGACATGAAAGAAGAGTAAATTGTTTATGGTATCGATTTTATCTTCATTATATGCACCGTATTGGCAATAAAAGTTGATAATAAGAGGTTTTACACCCTGAATAAATGTATCTTGTAATGCAGCCTGAAGGGTATCTTTCCCCTGATCTTCCAAAGGTGTTTTAAAGCTGATGGCTCTGGCAGGACATTCCACAACACAGAGACCACAGGATTGGCAATCTCCATTAATATAAGCTGTGGTATCTCCCTTTTTAATTTCAGGTACTTCAAAAGGGCATATCCTCACGCAGGTAAGGCATCCTACGCAGAGGTTGTCATCCACGAAGGCGCCTGCGCCGCAATTCATACACCGCTGCGCTTCTTTTACGGCTGCATTGATTGAAAATCCCAATTCTACCTCATCAAAATTATCCAACCTTTTTTCTGAGGACATGGTGGGCATTTCCTGTTTTTGCTCTTTCTTAATAAGAGCAATCCTGGACGGGGCAATATCGGATACTGCGGTCTTATTATTCCACTTTTCATCTTTTAGGGTTGTATTTCTCAAGGCATTGTGAATGGCAAGCGCCGCTTTCTTACCTTGTGCCATACCTTCGGTCATGGTTCCCCGGCCCAAAACAATATCGCCCCCTGCGTAAACACCATGCAGAGCGGTGCTGAATGTGGTTGGATTGACTACGAGGGTGCCACTTCTTGTCACTTGAATCCTTTCCTGGCCCTTTAAGAAAGAAAGGTCTGATGCTTGCCCTATTGCGAGGATAATGGTATCTGCGTCAATAACAGATTCCGAACCATCGTAGAATGCAGGATTGAAACGTTTTTGCTCATCGAAGACATATTTTACCTTAAGGGTTTCCAAGCCTGTTGCCCTTCCGTCTTTTCCGAGGATACGTTTTGGACCTACAGAGTTGTGCAGTATCACCCCTTCATGAACAGCTTCTTCGATTTCAAAATCAGTTGTTGGCATTTCCTTACGGGACTCAAGGCTGGCAACGGATACCTTATCTGGTTTCAGTCGTAATGCCGTTCGTGCGCAATCCATAGCAACAGCGCCCCCGCCGATTACCAGCACGTTCTTTCCGATATGTGCCCTTCCTGTGGTATTTACCTCATGTAAAAACGGCACACCCCTGATGACGCCATCAAGTTGTACACCTTCAATATTTAAGGTACGGCTTTCCAGTAGTCCCACGCCGATAAAAATTGCAGAAAAGCCTTCTTTTTTTAAGCTGTCGAAGGTAATATCCGTGCCAAAGGTTGTATTATATTTGATTTCAACCCCTAGTTTTTTAATAAATTCAACGTCATTATCAATAGCCATTCTGGGAAGGCGATAGGTTGGTACACCCATACGGAGCATACCGCCCGGAGTGGAATTGGATTCAAAGATTGTGCATGAATAGCCTAAAAGGGCTAAATCATTAGCTGCTGCAAGTCCGGCTGGCCCTGCGCCAATAATAGCGATTCTTTCCGGATATTTTTCAATAGGTATTTTGCTGATTTCTTCAGAAAAGTTATCGCCGAGGAAACGCTTAAGCCATGCAATGGCAATCGGGGTTTCAGTGCTATTCCGCCGGCATTTTGTTTCGCAGGGATGAGTACAAATACGGCCACATGCCGAAGGCAAGGGGTTTCTTGATCTTACGAGCTGATATGCTTCCTGAAAACGCCTTCTGGCGATAAGTTGTATATAATCCCTCGCATCCTGACGGATTGGGCAAGCCACAATACAGGGAGCTTCTTCGTCTGTTTTTTTATCAGATTTTGTACCTGTTGTATTCATAACATTATGGTATGAAAGAGAGACGCCCCGCTGGGGTGTCTGTATGATTCGGATTTTATTTTTTTAGTATCGGGTTACCGTGTATTGTTTAAAAAGTATTATTCACCCATAACTTTAATAATGAGTCGTTTGTCGCGCAAACCATCAAATTCGGCATAAAATACCTGCTGCCATGGACCGAGGTCTGGTTTTCCTTGAGTTACCGGCACGATTACCTGATGGCCGACAAGGATATTTCTGAGATGCGCATCCCCGTTTACCTCCCCTGTCCTGTGATGGTAATAGTCATGACCTTCTGGTATTATCTTTAAGAGCCATTCTTCAATATCCCGATAGAGACCAGGTTCTGCATCATTAATAAAAACTCCTGATGTTATATGCATGGCGGAGACTAAAATCATACCCTCCTGAACGCCGCTCTTCAGAAGTACCCTGGATACCTCTTGTGTGATGTTTATAAATTCACGGCGTTTCCTGGTATGAAAGGTCATGTATTCGGTTAGAAATTTCATCGAAAATCGCTTGTCTATGAGAGTGTAATAACTAAATCAATAGCTAAAAGGCAGATAGCATCTGTCAGACATCTTACTTTAATGACAAAATTGAGGGTTGTCAAGGAAAATGACAGGAACACATATTCTGAAGATAAGACTCTGTCAGAAAATCCATACTATTTTTTTATCGTATGTTTTTTCCATTGAATATTATCTGTTTCAGGATAATCTGTGCGGTGGTGAACACCTCGGGATTCTTTCCGTTTACGGGCAAAAGACACAATAAGCTGAGAGACTAAAAGCATGTTCTGTAACTCCCACCCGATAGTGTTTGAGAATTCTTTGTCCATGACATAACTGCACCACATTTCAATCATTTCTTCTGCCTCAAGTAAGTGTCTTTCGTCGCGTTCAATACCGGCATCCCTCCACATAAGGCTCTTGAGAGAATTTCCGATATCATGTAAATCCAACCAGCTAATCTTTGATAAGCCCACAGACTCATGAACAGCGTAGGGCATCAATTCACGTTTCGTTCTTTGGATTGATTTACCGGCATCCGCTCCTGCCATGTGGCCTGTTACCAAGCCCTCGAGAAGAGAATTACTGCCAAGCCGATTTGCTCCGTGCATTCCGGTGCATGCGACTTCGCCACAAGCGTAGAGTTGTTGAATGCTGGTTCTTGAAAAACGATTAACCTTGACCCCGCCAATCATATAATGGGCGCTGGGACGCACAGGGATCAGGTCTTTGGCAATATCGATTCCAAATGAGGCGCAAATTTCTTTGATTTTTGGGAAACGAGCATATAACCGGTCTTTTGCAATGTGGCGGACATCTATATACACATTTGTATGGTCGGTTTTTTGCATTTCTTTTAAAATACTCTGGCTGACGACATCTCTGGGCGCTAGTTCAGCCTGGGGATGGTATTTTGGCATAAACCGCACCCCCTTTTTATTTCGTAATATTCCCCCCTCTCCTCTTACCGTCTCTGTAATGAGAAATCGCACTGCTCCTGCAATATACAATGTCGTGGGATGAAACTGGATAAACTCCATATCCTGAAGAGCCGCACCAGCCCGGTAGGCCATTGCCACTCCGTCTCCGGTTGCCACATCAGGATTCGTTGTCTCGCGATAGACCTGTCCGCATCCTCCTGTTGCCAAAATAGTACGCTTTGCCCAAATTAACATGGTTCCTTTTTTTATGTGCCAGGCAACTGCGCCATGACATATGTTATCTCTCGTAATGAGGTCTATCGTAAAGGTGTGTTCAAAGATCTTGATATTTTGATGTTCTCTTGCGATGTGGATAAGGGTATGTTCCACTTCTCTGCCGGTAGAATCGCCTCGTGCGCGTATGATGCGTGGAAAACTATGTCCGCCTTCCTGGGTAAAGACCAAATGATCATCTTCCCTGTCAAACGCTGCGCCGTATTCAATCAGTTTTTTTACTTGTCTGGGTCCTTCACTGATAATTGTCCTTACTGCTGCTGTATTGCATAAACCCTGGCCGGCATCTAAGGTGTCTTTCATATGTTTCATCACGGTGTCGTGTGCAGATAATACTACGGCAATACCACCCTGTGCATACGCAGTATTATTCTCATCAATTTTATCCTTTGTAACCACCAGCACCGAACCATACTGCGCAGCCTGTATGGCAGCGCTGAGACCTGCCAAACCGCTTCCAATCACCAGCACATCAGTAAAGACATGGGATGTGGTATTACTATCGAAGGAAATAAGGTATCTCTTTTGTTCTTTTTGCTTTTTCATGCAACAGATTTTATCATTGGGCTAAGTTCAGTACAAGCCTTAAGATTTGTGCCTTATTTTAAGTAATGAAATAAGATAAAAAGCCTGTACAACTACGAAGAGAAGCTTAGTTATAAGATTTCACACTTGAATATCAATAAAAATGTTGTAGAATCCATCGTAATTCCTTTATAATATTATAATTACGGTGCTTGGAGGGCTAACCGGTATGCGAACGGTAATTACTGGTGGGGCAGGATTTATTGGTTCACATTTGTGTGATTATTTAATAGAAAAAGGCCACGAGGTTATATGTATCGACAATTTGCTGACAGGTAAGGCGGAAAATATTGTTCATCTCATAGGAAATAGCCAATTTCGCTTTATAAGACATAATGTAAGTGATTATATATATGTGGACGGGCACGTAGACAATGTGCTGCATTTTGCATCGCCGGCAAGCCCTTTAGATTATCTGGAATTTCCGATACAGACTTTGAAGGTTGGTTCTTTGGGCACCTTAAATAGTCTTGGATTGGCTAAAGCGAAGAAGGCAAGATTTCTTCTGGCATCTACCTCTGAAGTTTATGGAGACCCGCAAGTTCATCCTCAACGGGAAGATTATTGGGGGCATGTAAATCCTATAGGACCCAGGGGGGTTTATGATGAGGCAAAACGATTTGCGGAAGCAATGACCATGGCGTATCATCGTTATCATCAGGTGGATACCAGGATAGTAAGAATATTTAATACGTATGGGCCCAGGATGCGCATGAAAGATGGCCGTGCATTGCCTAATTTTATGCATCAGGCGCTCAAGGGTGAACATATCACGGTGTTTGGGAACGGCTCTCAGACGAGAAGTTTCTGCTATGTTTCTGATCTTGTAGACGGCATCTATCGGTTACTTGTTTCTCGTGAGCATGATCCCGTGAATATCGGGAACCCTGAAGAAATAACGGTTCTTCAACTGGCAAAAGAGATACTTGCCATTACGGAAAGCAAAAGCAAGGTTGTATTTCATCCGCTTCCTGTTGATGATCCCAGGATTCGGCAGCCCGATATTTCCAAGGCAAAGAAGGTTTTATGCTGGGAACCCAAAGTTTCACGTCATGATGGACTTTATAAAACACTTACTTATTTTAAAGATGCATTACAAAGATTGAATGATAATCCCGGCGACAAAGAGAATTGCGTGCCTATTCACTGAGTAATATGATATGAAAAAAGTAATTGGTATTTTTGGTAGCCCGCGTGCTCATGGGAATTCTGATACATTACTCAATCACGCCATACAAGGAGCTGCTTCAAGTGGTGCAGATACAGAAAAGATCATTATCCGTGATTTACATATCGCCCCTTGTAATTCCTGCAACGGGTGTTTTGAAAAAGGTAACTGCGTTATAAACGATGATATGGAAAAGATTTATTCTCAATTGGTAGCAGCAGATGGTATTATAGTAGCATCTCCCATCTATTTTATGGGTCTAAGCGCTCAATTAAAAACACTTATTGATCGTTGCCAGGCTTTTTGGGCCAGGAAATATATTTTACATTCACCAATCAGGGAAAGTGGCAGGATTGCCCGGGGTTTTCTCATCGCAACGGCAGCGCGCAATGGAGGGGAGGACTTATTTACAGGTGCGGTGAAAACAATACGATCTTTCTTTCATGTATTAGATACACGATATATGGGTGAACTTTTGTGTTCCGGATTAGAAGAAAAAGGCGCTGTAAATAAAAGAAAAGAATTATTGCAACAGGCATTTGATGGAGGTAAACGATTGCTTGATGTATAGGTATCCGTGAATATCCTGTTTGTAAGAAGAGATTGTAAAAACGGTACACAATAAATTAGGCTGCCTAAGTATAAATTTGAGACAGGAATAAAAATTATCTCCAACAGGTTTGGTGCATACCAATAAGAAAGAGCAAGAACTATCCTGCGGAGATTCGGGAGAAATATTTATGAGAAGAGAACACATGATAGAAAATATCCGGGGGAATCAACATCGCTGCCCGGGTGAATCATACACGATTAGCGACTCTGTATGCAAAGGAAGGCAAAGGGTAAGTTATCCCAAATGCAATGTATGCTTAAATAAAGTAGAGCCTGCAAGTAAAAGCCAATCTGATGTTGAGCCTAAACTGTCCATGGGTATTTTTAAAAGTTATGATATTCGGGGAAAATATCCTGCTGAAATCGATGACCTGACGGCGCGAAAAATTGGGTTTTCGATAGCGCAATTCTTCCGGCAGGAAAATTCGAATGTTAAAAATATTGTTGTGGGCAGGGATATGAGGTCTTCTTCTAAATCACTTGCCAATGCCCTGGTTGAGGGTATATGCACCGCTGGATTAAATGTCATTAACGTAGGGGTCGTGTCAACAGAGATGACCTATTTTGCTGTAGGGTATTACAAATACGATGGAAGCGTGATGGTCACTGCTTCTCATAATCCTGCGGAGTATAATGGATTTAAAATATGCCGGGAACAGGCCATTCCTGTTAGTTTTGAGACGGGAATAGATCGCATTGCAAAACTGACAAAACAGTATCATCCGCCCCGCGGAGAACAGCTAGGTAAGGTTATCCTGAGTGATATTTTTCAGGATTATAAGAAGCACGTTCTGCGGTTTGCTAAAAACCTCAGACACCTTCGTATCGTGGTTGATGCCGGAAATGGTATGGCTGGCAAGATAATTCCTCTGGTTTGCGAAGGACTTCCCATCGAGATTATTCCCCTTTATTTTGACCTTGATGGAAATTTCCCTAACCACGATCCCAATCCCCTGAAGCCTGAAAACCTTCTTGATTTACAAAATAAGGTACGTGAGACAAGGGCGAGCCTCGGGGTCTCATTTGATGGAGACGCAGACAGGTGTGTATTTGTAGATGAGATGGGGCGGGCAATTGGATGTGATATTATTACAGCCCTGATCGCAAAGCAAATGTTAGAGAAAGAAAAAGGATCAGCAATTTTATATGACCTCCGTTCGAGTTGGATTGTACCTGAAGAAATAAAGGCCGCAGGCGGTGTGCCGTATCGCGAGCGTGTTGGCCATGCCTACATGAGAGCTACGCTGAGAGAGAAAAAGGCTATTTTTGGAGGAGAACTCTCGGGGCATTACTATTTTAAAGATAATTACTATTCAGATTCCGGGATGATCGCTTTCTTTATGGTGCTGGAGATCTTGAGCGCCAAGCGCGTCCCTTTCTCAAATATTATTGCGCCACTGAAGCGGTATTATTCTACAGGAGAAATTAATTTCGAAGTAGACGATAAAGATGCAAAAATTAAAGAAATCGCGAAAGAATTTTCAAATGGAAAGATAGATTATCTGGATGGTATCACCGTGCAATACGATACCTGGTGGTTCAATGTCAGAAAATCTAATACCGAACCATTCCTCCGTCTTAACGTGGAAGGAAAGACAAAAGAGATTATGGAGAAGGGAAAAAGGTTATTAATGAACATTATTGGGGGTAAATAACTATGATTACTTTTTACCACAGAATAGAAAAGGCTGCCTTTGTTGGTATTCTTACGGCGCTTGTGTTTTTGCTTGTTTCTCCTGGTAATACTTATCAGCTCCTCCGGGCAGAAATGCCAGCAGATGAAGAAACTTTTGGCATCAGGTTCAGCGATGGACGATTATCGGCAAAGCTAAAAAATTCTCCATTAAAAGAGGTGCTAAAAGAGATCATGTCGCAAAGCAAATCCAAGATATGGGTTAATGAACTAAGCGATGAAGCCGTTACGATAGAATTTCAAGATATGCCTATTCGCGAAGGAATCCATAAGATCCTTAAAGATAAAAATTATGCATTTATTTACGCACCTCGTGAAATACAAGAAGGAAAACTTTGTATCATCGGCGCCAGCAAATCCAATGAATTCTTCATGGATGAAATAGAAGAACCTCTGGAAAGGCATCAACAGTTTACCGAGAGAGATGATAGAGAGGCGGTTTCCTTCGATTCTCTTGCAAAGGATGCCTTGGAGAATGAAGACGCCGAAAAGAGAGAAGAGGCAATTATCGCTTTAGGGGAAAGCAAGGATAAAAAGGCTGTAGAAGTTATATCAAAGGCGCTGACGAACGATGCGAATGAAGACGTTCGCTTAAGCGCTATTGATGCCCTGTTGACGATAGGCGATGGCAGTATTATCCAGCCTCTTTCGCTTGCCTTGAAAGACCAGAAGCCTTCAGTGCGCGAGAGTGCAATAGAGGCCTTAGGAGCTGTAGGCGATGCATCTGCTATTGAGTCAATTAAAAATGCACTGAACGATCAGGATGATGCCGTTCGGGAACTGGCGAAGGAAACACTTTCAGAAATTATCGGGGAAAATCCGTAAACCAGGATATACCATAATTCTCATAAAGTTATCTCTATCTATACGCAGGGCAAATCTTTCATTTTGCACTTTTATAAGACTAACGCTTTGTCCTGCTTCTGTGCCTTAGTGGCATACCTATCTCATGAAAATCCCAAAAAATACTGGATTCTATATCATCTTCATTGCCGCTTCCTTACTCTTCTTGCTTATTCGGTATATGACCCATCTGGAGTTTATGATGCATCTTGCTGCGATACCGCTTGAGATACTGGTGGGTATTTTTATCGTAGAAAGATTTCTGGAAAAGCGGGAGAAAAAAGAGAAACGCAGGATGCTTATGTTCATAAAAAGTTACTTGTTCCGTTCGGAGATGCTGAATCTCTTTATCGCCAATTTCAATGCATTAAAATTTCCGGCAATAACTATGGTAAAGATAAAAAACGCAACCTTAGAAGAGCTAAAGCAAATGCGAAAAGAAGCGAATACGATAGAATATAAGTCGCCGGAGACTATGGAGCCGGTAATTATGGAGTATGTTAAAGCTGAACATGTATGGCATAATTTTAGAGAGCGGGCGATTACTTATAATTTTGAAGAGATTTTTCAGGATATGATTTATATCTTGCACTTTGTCTACGATGTAAAGTTATTTAAAGACAATAACCCGGATAATTTTTTCATCTATGAGGCGGAAAAAAAGGTACTGATAATGGAAAAGGTAAAAAAGGTATTGGGGGGTGGTATCCGAAAATTTCTTGATTATGCAATCGAATTAAAGGAGAAACAACCAGATATGTTTTATGATCTCATTTCAAATTATGAATTATCATCTCAGATTAGATTCCCTCAAAATGAGGATAGAGAGCAAACAAAGGTATAAACAATCTTCTGTTTATTGAAGTGGCTTTTGGGGTGGGCTACGCCCATATGCATCGAGCTAAAAATGTGGAAACGGTGAAGAATAACAAACCATCCATAATCCCCCTTAGTCCCCCTTAGTCCCATAGG
>SULG01000072.1 GCA_005524015.1 Candidatus Jettenia ecosi | reverse complement strand
AGTTTGTAAGGTATAAGTTCTTTTTGAAAAGACATTCCAGGCCAATTAATCCTGACAGAATAATCATAAAGATGACAATTCCACTAAAATTATGAAAAAATCCTTGTCCTGCTGCTTCACCAAAATAATATGTTATGATACATAATGTTATTACGCGGATAAGATTCCCGAATAATGAAAGAGGGATAATAAAAGAGATCAGCAAAGTTTTTTTGGGCAAACTTGTTTTGCTGAGATATACATAAACCAAAGCCAATGAGAACATAGTAATAAGAGAGCGAAAACCACTACAAGGCTGGCCCATAAACAGATCATTACTGCCAATGGATAACAAAAGCCCTTCCCTGGTAATGGGGTAATCAAAAAGCCCTAAGATTACCTCCGTAGCAATAGTAATTCCGTAACGCATAGGTAAGGTAATGCTATCCACAATGCCGAGAGGAAGAGGAACAAGAAGGATAAGATAGAAAACGGGAAAAGATACTATTCTTGTTATACTCAATCCGTAAAGATAGTGGATTAACCCGTATAATACAGGAAGTAGCGAAAGTGTTGTAATGAATATATAATTTTGGCGCTTCCCAAAAATAAACATAAGGATACCCATTGAAAAAATAAAAAGACCAAGGAAATTATTATCAGGTTTAATCTTTTTAAGATGTTCCCTCAGGCTCGTATGTTTACGCCACACAAGCCAAAAGGATATTGGCAGAATAAAGTAAGCATGGGTATAATCGGAAGCCATCCACGTTGACCGGTACAGCACATATATAACGGTAGCATACAGGGATGCTGTTAGTATCCAAACAAGATAATGAACCATAGAAAACGTATATCCGAATCAGGGTATTTAGGGAATTATATAAGCATAAAAATTTGGGTTTTTATTGTTTTGTTTGTAGTGGCAATTTCCATATTGGAGAAGGCAATATAAAATTACCACTACAAACCAGGAGCGATTTATTAAGATTGCTTATCTAAATTCTTTAAACCTTTCTTAGCCCTCCATCGGCGAAAAACTGCCAGAGTAGCTCCTCCTGCCAAAAGGAGTATATAACTTAATGGTTCAGGAGCATTCGGAGGCGCTCCATCGGTAGCGCCATGACCTGCAAAAATATTACTACTCAATAGTACACCATGTAATAAAAGTATTGAAAACCATACCACTACATTTTTTTTCATATTTTATTCCTCCAAAATCTTAAATCTGTAAGAGTCTTTCCTGCGAAATCACTGCGCGCTCATACTTATTGCCCACTACACCTGGAGAAACTGTGTACCTACACTTGATGAATGATCAACTTTACCTGAGTACGATGTTGTCTATTTGTGTCCTGTGTTTTATCGGGAAAACCAAACAACTCCTCACTTCCGCTCCTTTCTGAATTGATTATGAAAATCTCGTTATAGAATATTTCCAGAGTCAGACTTAAAAATATTTTTCATGTCATTGTTTGTCTGCAAAAATTTGACACATATCCATCCTTCAACTATCAAAAAATATACCATAGATAAAAAAATAGTTTTATTGTATCTCTGACTATGAAAATAGAGGTTTTCCGGGAAGAAATATGATAACAAATCATAAAACTCAGGCCTATAACGCTGTGACAGTCACAATGGTGTGACAACACACCATTGTGACTGTCACAGTATGTGATATCAGAAAACATAGCACAGAAAGGCTTATCGTACGAAAGTTTATGTATTTATCATAAAGCAAGCAGTTATTCGCATACCATCAGTAGTCTGAAGAGGGAAATCAAAAAAGATTAAGTATTTAGTGGAATATTGACAGGTAAAGGCATGGCTTGTGCGCAATATCGTGGTAGAAACACGTAATCAGAAATCTTACAGAAATTTATAGAAATAACGAAAGGCAGATACATAATGGAGAATAAAAAAGAAAAAATATCCTTATTTAATGAATTCTCAAACCTTGAAGAGGCTGAAAATAAGATAAATAAATGGATTGAAGAAGATTACAATCAACAGGGTATCTACCCTGCTTTTCAATATAAGGATTATGAAAAGTTTGAAAAAGCCAATTATAAAAGCTTAATTTGATGTACAGGGATTCAACGTTGAGCTTTTGTATTAAATAGCAAATAACAGTTTAGGATTTAAACCTAATGAATTTAGCTGTTGTTGGATTTCCTGCTTATAGAGAGGATTCATAATAATGACATTATCAGGTATATGATTTTTTAATTCTTCCGGTAAGATTATCTTTTGACCGGTTCCTGGCATATAACATCCTTTCTTCCGGGGATTGATATCAACAACACAGGTAATCTGATCCTTAATATTTAGTATATTTAAAAAGCTCACGCTTTTGCTTCCTGCGCCCCATATAACCGTATTTTCATTATTTTGCTCAATATGTTGCAGAGTGTTTTCCCACTCTTCTAATTTTATCCTGCATTTATGAGAAAAATCGCGGACGAGGGTTAACAATTCTGCTATCTTATCCGAATTCCTTGTTAATGATTTTCCACCATCTCTTGCAGGAGTTGCTTCGATACCTATACATTGATTCCCAAAACTCTCAAATAGCTTAATCGTATCAAATTTTGAGAGATTAAATACCGTCTCAAGCGAAGCTGCTCCGAAGTAAGAACAGTGCTCATAAATTATATCCCATACTGAAAGATCTTTGAGAATGAGTAATATGTTGGGGACTTCAAAATATAAAATGGGGTTGCTTTGTCCATTGATAGTTGAACGTAGCGCTGTCAGGAATTCAAAAGGATTCGGAATATGCTCAAATACATGGCGACTACATATTAAATCTCCCTGATAATGAGAATAGTTCGCTGAATAATAATCTCTGATAAAAGTTATTCGATCTGATGATTGTACAGGAGAAAGATTACCCCGGTAGCTTGGGTCAAAACCCGTTCCGTAATTTTTCCCTATTTTACAGATTAAAGATAAAAAGTCGCCTTTACCCGAACCGATTTCAATTATTTTTTTGTCATATAACTGGTAATCTTCTACAAGCCTTTTTGCGACGGATTCAGCATAATTTTGATAATATTTTGAGAAATGAAGAGAGTTATCATACTCTTCAGTATATTCCATCAATGAAGAATCAAAAGCAATGTTGGAAATAAATCCACAATCGATGCAACATGCCAGCTCTATATCTCCCCTGAGACAATGAAGGGCTTCTTCTTTACTTCTCCATAAAATACCAACATGAGCCGGAGCATAAGGTATTGTATAAAAAGTTGAAAATTGCGATGATAAACAGACAGGACATTTAGTTACCCTTTGTACAGATTGTAGTGACATTGAGAAGCGATTCCTTTCGTATGATAGATATAAATTGTATAGGAATTTCAATTCTGTAGGGTAAACCTTTTTTAGGTTTGCCTTCTGCAAGGCTAAAGCCTTGCCCTGCTTTCAGCACCGCTTTTTCTGATTTGAAGGTTATATGCATGTCATTGGCTCCAAATTTTCCAGGGGGCATTACCGTTTTGCCAAAGATCTTCTAATAATCGCTTATCGCGTAATGTATCCATACATTGCCAAAAGGATGCATGGCGGTATGCCGCCAGTTGTCCATCTCTCTCCAATGACTCCATAGGTTTTCTCTCCCATTGCGTAGTATCGTCATCAATGTAGTTAAGTACTTCAGGTTCCAGGACAAAGAAGCCGCCGTTTATCCATACCTCATCCTTCTCAGGTTTTTCAGAAAATTTTTTCACATAATCTCCCTCTAAATCAAGATAGCCAAAGCGTGCATTTGGCCGGACGGCAGTTAATGTGGCATACCTCTGATGCGTGTGATGAAACAGTAACAATTTACGCAAATCTACATTAGACACGCCATCTCCATAGGTTAGCATAAACGTTTCATTTCCTATATAAGGGGCAAGTCGCTTGATACGACCGCCTGTGAGTGTTGACATTCCCGTATCAACCAAATCAATTACCCAATCAGGTTTGCCAGCGCCATGAGCTTTTACATCTCCATTTTTCAAATTTACGGTTAAATTACTGTTCAGCGAACAATAATCCACGATGTACTTTTTAATTACTTCGCCTTTATAACCAAGGGCAATGATAAAATGATTAAAACCATAATAAGAGTAATGCATCATAATATGCCAGAGGATTGGTTGACCTCCAATCTCTACCATCGGTTTTGGTTTTATCTCTGTCTCTTCAGCAAGCCGGGTACCTAAACCTCCGGCAAGAATAACTACCTTCATGTTTTTGTTTCCTTAAAAATACAGATACCTGGTAAGACTGAGATCGAATGCTCAGTACATTCTGTTATATCTTTTATAGAAAGAACAGAGGTTTCCTATAATAATGTCCTTATGTAGGGCGAGGCTTTACAGGCTGTCCGAGAATTCAATCGACGCACAAATGTCATACTAAATATTGTTGTCGTGCTAATATTTTATCAGCATATAGTATAGGCTTGGCCGTGTGAAAGCATTCCCGGACAGCCTGTTTAGCCTTGCCTGGCAACCCTAAAGGGTTGTCCTACATAGTTGAAATTCCTAAACATTAAAATTTGATTTTTGATACTGGAGCTTCGATCATTCAGATTCTACCGTGATAAGCTCTGTAGCGAGACCTCTCCTCTGAAGATCGTGCTGTATTTCTTCACAGTAAATCGGATTCATTACAATAGCAATATCTGGTTTATATTCTTGTAAAAAAACCGGACCTACAATTTTATGTCCTGTCCCCGGCATATACATTCCGTGTTTATATGGATTTATATCTACGACAAACTCAATTTCATCAGTAATATTGAGAGAAGTTAAAAACGTAACACCTTTAGATCCCGATCCCCATATAACAGCGCGTTTCCCGCTTTGCTTTATCTCCTTGAATTTATCTCTCCACCTATCTAACTGTTTCTGGTAATTTTGAGAAAAGTATAGCACATCTTTTGATAGTTCATCAAAATCATCTTCATCCCTGAAAAGAGTTCCATTCGTTCCTTTGCCGGGACGGGCCTCTATCATTAAATATTGATCATTATAGTCCCTGGTAAGATTGATAACATCAAAGCCACACCTACGGAAGAGACGGGCGAGTGATCCCCGGCTGAAATAGGAGCAGTGCTCATAATAAATATCCCAAAACCCCAGACCCCGAAGGATAGGAATGACATCGGGGACCTGAAAAAAAACTATGGTATCTTGTTGATTCTCCAATGAACGCCGAACGGTTCTTACGAAATCGGCGGTAAGATGAATATGTTCCAAAGTCATCTTACAACAAATGAAATCACCGTGGTAGCTGGCATATTTCTCCGAGTAGAAATCTCGTATAAAGGTGATCCGGTCTCTCACTTCACTTTGATTTCGTTCACTGATATAACTCGGATCAAATCCAACGCCCCGGTTTTCACCTAATTCGCAAAGCATGGTTAAAAATTCACCTTTCCCGCACCCTATTTCTATTATATCTTTATTATGAAGATTATGCTGGCGTATCAATTGATTTGCCAGGTTCCGGTGAAACGTGTTGAATGTTGGCGAAAACCCCTGAGTCTCTTCATATCTGGACGAATACTCATGCATACGGGGATCAAATGCGACGTTAGAAATAAACCCGCAGTTTTGACAAAACCCCAGTGCAATATCCCCTTTAGGATAATTTACCGCTATTTCCCGGCTTGGCATAAGAAGAACACTATGAACAGGAACATTCTTCATCTCGCAAAATATTGATATATCGCGCTCACCGCACGTGTAACAAATATAGTTTGCTGACATTGTTTGCTTCACTCCTTACTTACGAATGCTTTTTAATAGATGTCTGTAGTAAAAAAAAGACCATTTTTCTTCGTGATTATCCTCGAATGCAGTACCGGTAAAAAATTTCCCGAGATTGAAAAAAGCAATTCAGAAATTTTCCCTGTGATACATCATTGAGCGTAGGCCATTTCTTATCGGGAATAAGCCTTGTCATCTGTGATTTATATTCATGTAACGCAGCCCGCTTTACCTCTAAAATGTCTCCTATATCAACAGAAGACCTGAAGTCTAAGAGTAAACGCACATTTGTAAAAGGAATACTTCTTAATGTCCTGATGGTTTTAAGACGAAAACTTATCGGTACGGTGACCCATGGCCAATGATTCCAGAACCAGATGGGATATTCATATATCATAGTCTCCTTCCTGATCTTTTGAAGCGCTGCTGCCACAATTTTATTCGTTGCCCAATGGTCCGGAGGCGTTTCCCGGTAATAAGGAATGAAGACTTTATCGGGCTTATGGTGAAGGAGGATATCTATCACTTTGTTAATTGCTATCGTCTGGTTTTCCCATAGCTTTTTATCATCGAATTCAAGAAAGGTAACATTATCCTGCCCTACTCCCAGCATTCGGGTTGCCTCGATCGCTTCTCTTCTCCGTATAGACTTCAATGCGCTCTCTGAGATAAACTGCCGATGCGATTGAGATCCGTTAGTCATGAAAACAATATGCACATCTGCTCCCGCCCTCTTTTTCCTGATAATAGTGCCGCCGCAGCCCAGCGTTTCATCGTCAGGATGCGGTGAGAAGACAACGGCGGGACGTTTCAGCTCATGTTCATCCTGTTCAGTCATAACGCTGTTCATAACATGTCTGTATAAACTGTGTATCAGTGATTTTGAGGATGTTTTATCCATGTTCATCGATATTTTTATATTGGCACAATAATTTTTCAGAAATACGGTCCCATGAGAAGAGTTCAACCGCTCGTTTACGCGCAGCGCTTCCCATTGATTTTCTCATCTCTTCATTTGCCAGGAGGCGCAGAATGGCTGCAGCTAATGCAGACGCGTCTCCAGGCTCAACTAATATACCTGTTTTATCTTCTTCTATAACTTCTGTCATACCACCAACCCGTGTTGCAACTACCGGCACCTCTGTTGCCATAGCCTCAACAAGGCTCATTCCAAAGCTCTCACTAAACGAAGGATTGACGAGCACATCCGCATTACGATAATTGTTATGTAAATACGCTTGCTGGATATGGCCGGAAAAGGTCACCTTACCTGCTATATCTGAATGAAGCATGGTCTTCAATTGTGAGAGATAATTTTTGTTATAAAACCATTTTAAATTGGCCACTTTATTGTTATTGTGCAAATCAACAATAAACGACCGGGGAGTCTGGTCATGGGGGCCGACAATCTCCATCCGCGCCTGGGGGCACTGTTTTACAAGTATTTGAAATGCCTCTAATAAAGTATGTAATCCTTTTTCCGGTGTTATTCTTCCAACAAACAGTAAGTGTTTCGCATCTTTATTTTTCTTCCCTGAATCCTTCTCCGGGGCAAAGTGTTCAATATCTACGCCGTTATAAATAGTCTGACAACGGTGGGCGTATTCAGGAAAATGTCTGCGTATCTTTTCTGTGATATATTCACTGCATCCTACAATCAGGTCTATCCGGTCAAGCCTCTGTTTGATCATTGAACGGTCAAGCTCCACAAGCCAATCACAATGCATATGCAGGATAATTTTTATTCCTGGATTGTAAGCCCGTATGACAGGAATAAATTGGGAAAAATTATGGACGTGGACAATATCACATTTCTGTTTTTTGATATCTCTTGCCACTTTTATAATATACCCTAAATAATAGGCACGGGAGGCAAAAAGAGGACGTTTAACCGTATAGAATTGTGAAAAACGTTTTAAATATCTGAGAAATCTATTTTCAAAAGATGTTGAAACGCGCCGGTAGTATACCCCCCCATCGAGTTCTTTTTTTTTCTGTAATTTACTGCTGTTCGCATAGACGACTACATCACACGCCTTACTCAAACGGCGTGCGACTTCGGTAATCCAAATTGATATAGAGCCACCTTTAACAGGTGGACATTGATTCCATGGTTGACTGACAAAGGCAATCTTCATCTTTTCTCCTTTGTTTCCTCCTTATTTTTATACGAACATCTCTGAAATATTCTGGATCTTTCCACCATCAACTTGCAAGCTTGACCGGCGGTGTAGGGTATTCTGATTCCTGATAATCGCCCAATTTCCAATAATCTTCAGGTTTACCATAGTGCCTGAGAAATGCAATTGCATCCGGAGCTACCATATCAATTACCCAATGCAGGGTATCTTTATCCCATGCCGGGCGTTTATTTATCTGCCGTTGAAAGATTCGCTTCATCGGGCGCTTCATACTTTTGGGTAACAATTTTATTGCCGATCGCAGTTGGGGAAGTTGTTTCATGGCGCGAATCATTTGTGTATCAGCGAGATTGCCGGATACATTACGCGGTTTCTCAGCGTTCGATGGTTGAAAGGTTGGGTCAACACCAAGAAACCGGAAACACTGTTCGAGCACCTTATCTGGACTAGCTTTGAAATCCTCAAAGAATAAGACGAGGATACGGTCATCTGAGAAATAATCGCGGTAGGCGCTGATCTGGTGGAAATAGAGACTCGTATCAATATAGTAGGGAAATTGCCGGAGCGCATCACAAAACCGTAGAGCAGGATTAACCCCGGCAAGGGTTGTATGGGTCCAATGAGATTCAATCCGTTCCAGGGGATGACGGACTATATAGATGAGTTTTGTATCCGGTATATCATGGGCTATACGAATAGCGGTCTGCGGGAAAACAAGCCGCTTGGTGTATGATGCAGTACCCTCTCCGATGGCAATCTTATTAAGGGCAGAAGAAAACAACGATTCATACCATTTCCAACCCCGCTTGTAGACAGTATCTTTGCAAAAAAATTCTGGTTCTTTCGGTTTACAAATAAAGACCTCCGGATGATCTCCTAATAACTCACAAAGACTGGTAGTTGCACTTTTCATAGCCCCAATAACAAGGAAATTCGGTTTCATACTGAGTCTCCTGTATTCTCCATAAGAATACCACTTATGGAATTGTGTGAAGGTATACGAGTTATTTATTGCACTCTTATAAGCCCATAACCAAATTTGATTTTATTATAAATACCCTTCTGTTGCAGTAGGTTGTTATAAGCCCTCTTTATGTAATTTATTTCATTGTTTTGAAGGAACTTTACTAAATAGAGGCTCAAAAAAAATACCACGATTAATAGAATCCTGAAAAGTATATCAAAGAGCATATTTGACATTTGAAACGCCCAGGAACATCCTGTAATTACGATAAAAATAGAACATATTTTTAAAAACCTGGCCTTCTCAAACGGAATGTAATACAACCTCTGGCTTATAAAGTACGTTGCAATTGTAATTACCAAATTAGAGGTAAACGATACAAAACCTGCCCCTATCATTCCGAATTTCGGGATAAAGATAACATTCAAGATAATGTTTAAAGTTGCTCCGAAAGACATAATATACAAAAAATAATGGGTTTTTTTTGTTATATTTATCCCTAAAGAAAACATATAAAACATACCATACGTGATGTTTGCGCATACCAAAGGCAACACGACGATATAGGCGCCCCAAAATTGCTTGCCGGCCATTAATTTAATGACAAGAGGAGTTAAAACAACCAGACCCATGCTTATCGAGCATAAAATAAACAGGAAATATGTTGTAATTATTTTGAAAGTTTGTTTCGCATGCTCAGTAGTTGCAATCTGAAAACAATAAGCGCCCCACGACATCATAAAGGGGCCAATAATTAACAAAGTTACTATATTGGAAAACCTGCTTCCGATTGAATAGAGACCAAGTTCATGTGTTGTGGCAAACTTCTGGAGTAAGAATTTATCTGAAAAATGCATTATCCATGAGAAAATTCCTACAGGAATTAAGGGAAGACCGAATTTTAATAAATGTTTCAATTTTAAAAATGAAAAGGTGTGAAAGAGAACACTTTTCGTTGAAACAATATTTATGATAACTACAACAAGGGCGCTTATAGCATTTCCCAGTAAAATTCCTTTGACTCCTGTTTTTACTACTACAACAAAGTATACATTCAGCGCAGCCTGTAAGAAAAAACCGATTAAGGATACCGTAATGAACTTCATCGGTTGCATTCTGACTCTATACAACATAAAAGGAATTACTGACATTATTTGAAATAAGCTGGTGAATGCGATTATCTTTATAAAAGACGTCAGATGCGGGTCACTCTGGTCAAATAAAAGCTTACTAAATTGCTCTGAGAATATATGGAGAAGGCCGTATATAATCATGCTTGAAAATATCAGGTAATATTGAGACGTTCTTATTAACTCAGATCTTTTCAATTCTGAATTTTGTAATTCAGCCCTTGAAGCTCCATAAAACCGGGAAAAAGCCGTCCCCATTCCCTGAGAGCCTATAATAAATAAGATATTGAGAGTAACCATTAATAATTCAAGCCGTCCATAATCTGTAGGAGTAAGATACCTCGTATAAACGGGTAATAACAAAAAAACTACCATACGTTTTAAGGCATCTCCCACTCCATAAATAATAGAGTCCTTACCTAATCGTTTTATATGATTTTTCATTACCTGATAGTGATCAATTGCTCGTATTGTACGCTAAGGTTATTATAGTATCCAAATGATGAAACCGAACATATCATCAACTGAAGAAGATTCCCCAATCTGTCATTGCGAGGGTCTTTTCCGAAGCAATCTCTTCTGAAATATTCAAGGGATTGCTTCGGACACTACCCTCGCAATGACATGTTAAGAATCCTCTCCATTTCATACACTTACCTATGAGCCAAAGACTCTCAACTTTCCCCACATTCTGTTCGGTTTCATCTGTTGGATGCTATAGCGAATAGTTACCTCGTTAAATATTTCTGTACAGGAATTTTAATTCCATTAATCCCCCTTGATCCCCCTTTAGAAAAGGGGGGAACAAGGGATTTCCCCCTTTTGTAGGGGCAGGTTTGAAACCCGCCACTACGGAGGATTAAGGGGGATTACGGGTGGTTTGCTATTCCTCACCGTTTACCCACTTTAGCTTAGTGCATATGAGGCTAAGCCTCTCCCTACATCTTTGAAGAAACGGCTTACCCAAAAGCTGCTGCGCCGACCGGTTCCTCAATGGGTAAAAAAAAGGTTTTTCTTGTTGTTTGCGATTTCCACACTTCCCAGGGAGCCTCACCACGCGCATAAATATCATCAAGCCGCTGTTTATCTTTAAAGGTATCCATACAAGCCCAAAACCCCTCATATTTATAGGCAAGAAGCTCTTCTTCCCGTATTAATCTATGGAAAGGCTCATGGTTTAAATCTTCACCTTCTTTTATATAATTGAAAATTTCTCTTCTAAAAATGAAATATCCTCCGTTAATCCAAATGCCAGATCGGGCAATTTCCTGTATTTCACTCACCATGCTGTCATTTCTCATTGAGATAACATGGAAGCTTTGCGTCGGTTTTATACAGAGAAGGCTCCCTATTGTTTTGTGACGAAAAAAATTGTCTATCAACCTGGGGAGTTCCAAATCCGTTAAACCATCACTATAGTTAGCTAAAAACACCTCTTCTCCTGCAAGGTATTTCTCTACCGCCTTTAATCGCTGGCCAACATTTGATTCTAACCCGGTATCTACAAAAGTAATTCTCCAGTCTTTAATATCATCGCTATTTAATAATTGTAGTTTTTTACCGCCTTCTGATAAGACAAAATCATTAGAGACACATTCATTATAGTTCAGGAAGTAATTCTTTATCACATCTGCCTTATAACCGAGACACAGGATAAAATCTTTATGCCCGTAGTAAGCATAATACTTCATTACATGCCATATTATGGGCCGGTATCCAACATTCACGAGAGGCTTGGGAATAGTTTCCGAATAATCTCTCAGTCTCGTTCCTAAACCGCCACAAAATAAGACCACCTTCATTTGTGTTTTCTCCTTTCGTATTCCATGCAGGTACTAAATAACGTGTTCAGTTTTTCCCGTGAAAGCTACGGACAAGTTTTTACTTCACCAATACCCCATGAGAGATCTGCCCCCTTATACAATAGTGGGATAAGGTATTGGAATGATAAATTTTCCACCCCGGCGCCGGTATTCATCTTGTTGTTTTAAAATCTCTTCTGAAAAATTCCATGCAAGGAGCAGGACATAATCCGGCATCTCTTCCAGAAGCTTCGTTGGTGAAAAAATAGGCAAATGATTGCCGCCCATATAACGGCCGTGTTTAAAGGTGTTCATGTCTACCACGTAATCCACAACGTTTTTATCAATGCCACAATAGCTCATTAAGGTTGTTGCCTTAGCTGCAGCTCCATAGGCGGCAATCCTCTTCCCTTTTTGTCTCAACTCTCCTAACAGACCAAATAAGGAATTTTTTATTTCCATTACCCGGTCGGCAAAATGGATATAATACGACAGGCGATCAACTCCTCTTTTTTCCTCTTCTTTCAGGAATGAATAAAGCGATTCACGTGGAGATTCATTCGGTTCAATAAAGAGCCGCAATGATCCGCCATGGAGAGAAACATGCTGTATCTCATTCAGATAAAGAGCATGTCTTTTAAATACATTGTATAATGCCGTCACTGAAAAATAGCAGAGATGCTGATGATAAATCGTGTCGAATTCACAATGGTCTATCAAATCAACGACATAAGGCGCTTCGATAACCGCTATACCAGTATCTGCCAGGAGAACCCGGATACCTTCCACAAAGCCATTCAGATCAGGCACATGAGCTAAGACGTTATTAGCGAGAAATACGTCGGCCACTAACCCTTCCTCTTCCCGAAGCTGCCGGGCAAGATCCAGGTTAAAAAAAGTACCCAGCGTTTGAATACCTGCTTTTTTTGCTGCCTCAGATGGTCCTTTCGCCGGGTCTATTCCCATAACGGGAATTCCCTTTTCTGCAAAATTTTTCAGCATGTAGCCATCATTACTTGCAGCTTCAACGACGAGGCTGTTCGGGTTTAAATTTCTCGATTGGATGAGCGCCAGGGCGCTTTCCCGAAAGTGTTGAAGCAGCGATCCCGATACAGAGGAAAAATAAGGATAATCTTTACAAAAAAGGATCTCCGGAGATATCGACTTTGTAATCTGCACGAGCGTACAATTCGGGCAAAAAACCAGATCAAGAGAAGCGGTAAGCTCCTCTTGCCCCAGTTGCTCTTCGGTTAACAACGCATCTGCCATCGGTGTTTGACCGAGAGATAAAATTGATTGAAGATCAATATGTCCACAAGATCGGCATGTTAATGCTAAGTCATTCATAGTGCGTAATTAATCTCCATTTCTGTTTTCGTTTCTGTATTCATTTCTGCCCGTTTGGCATTTCTCCAGCGCAGGGTTTCATCCAACCGGCCGTTGCCCAACATTTTTTTAATATGAGCAATGCGTTTATATCTTGGCCCTTCAAAATCTTCCAGGGTTAACCCTATTTTTTTATAAGCGGTATAGAGTTGTTCTGCGCCCAGACGGGCATTCCATTTCGGTTTAAATGCAGGCAGCGTTTGCATCAGCTTACTGAAATCAACCCGATAGCACCGTTTATCTGGTCCTGCATCCTCGGCAAAATCAATGTGACATCCCGGCACGGTACCTTCGACGATCTTAGCCAGGTCGCGAATCTGATAATTCTCTTCTGTAACACCAACGTTGAATGCCTGATTATGCACAACATCCCGTGGCGCATTGAGTATCGCTATGAATGCGCGTGATATGTCTTCTATATGGACAATAGGACGCCAGGGAGTACCGTCACTTTTTATATGGACGCGGCCGGTAGTAAAAGCCCATGCGACCAGGTTGTTGAGCACAAGATCAAAACGCAGGCGGGGCGATAACCCGTAGGCTGTTGCATTGCGGAGAAACGTCGGACTAAAATTTGTATCGGCCAGCTTTGCCACTTCTTGTTCAACCAGTACTTTTGAAAAACCATAGGGGGTAACGGGATTAAAAGCTGCCTCCTCTTTCACCATTTTTTCACCTGCGACACCGTAGGTGCTGCACGATGATGAGAAGAGAAATCTGGGAATTCCTGCTTCTTTTGCTAATTTGGCTATATGCACTGAGGCGAGATGATTAATCTCGTACGTTAACGTTGGATTTAAATCCCCTAGCGGGTCATTAGAAAGACCGGCAAGATGAAATACAGCATCAAACCCTTCAAGATCAGATAGCTCAACATCCCGTATATCTTTTTTTATTTCCGGTATCTCGTGAATTCCATCTCCAAACGTGCATTCCTCGTAGAGATCGCTATCCAATCCCACTACCTCATGCCCTTCTGCCTGTAACATAGGCGCCATGATAACGCCTATATAACCCTTATGCCCTGTGACTAATATGCGCATATTATTCCTCCCAAATTTTCCATGGTGCATTACCACCCTGCCAGAGACTTTCCAATAATCTCTTGTCACGCAGGGTATCCATACATTGCCAGAAAGATGTATGGCGGTATGCTATCAATTGACCATCTTTTGCCAGTGTCTCCATCGGTTTTCTCTCCCACTGGCTATCATCGCCATCGATGTAATTAAATATATCCGGTTCGAGAACGAAAAACGCTCCGTTAATCCAACCCTCGCTCGTTTGGGGTTTTTCAGAAAACTCAACTACCTCGTCACCCTGCAGTGAAAGATGCCCAAAGCGTGCGGCAGGTCGAACGGCAGTTAATGTAGCGTATTTACCATGGGAACGATGGAATCGTAATAATTCATGTAAATTTATATCAGAAACACCATCCCCCCATGTCATCATAAATGTCTCATCTCCTAAAAACGGAGCAAGGCGCTTAATGCGTCCTCCGGTAAGTGTCGTAACCCCGGTATCCACTAAATCGACCATCCATTCTGTCTTAACATTATTATGGATTCTTACGTTGCCATCTTTTAAATTGACGGTCAGGTCGCTGTTCAATGAACAATAATCCACAATATACTTTTTAATTACCTCGCCCTTATATCCAAGGGCGATCACAAAATGGTTGAATCCATACCATGAATAGTGCATCATAATATGCCAGAGAATCGGACGGCCACCGATCTCTACCATCGGCTTTGGCTTTATTTCTGTTTCTTCAACAAGACGAGTGCCTACCCCTCCTGCAAGGATTGCTACTTTCATATTCCTCCTTTCCTAACAAATATCGGGAAATCCATATACGTAATGAGACAGGTAAAAATTTTAATTCTGTAGGGCAACCCTTCAGGGTTGCCATCCCCCGTGCGCATATTCAGGCTGGGAGGTACAGGGTAGAGATGCACGGCCGTGCGGTCTCTACAGAGGAATGAACCCACCCATAACCCCTCCCAGGATAGGAATTCCAATGTTCTGTTGTAGGGGCGAACCTTGTGTTCGCCCTTATCCTGTACGATTCAAAACGTTTATATGTGTTTCCATTTGGGCGAACACAAGGTTCTCCCCTACGCCGGTGTTATAAAAAAGTTGTCAAAGGCCTATTTTATGCATTTGAGAATAAACTTTTCAGAAGATCGAATACTAAAAAATTCTGTATCGGTAGAAAAGTTGTTTCGTTGCCACCATCAATTCACTTGCATAGAGCTTGTACCAATGAAGGGTCTTTATCGTAAGAAATCCGAATAAAAATATTTT
Source organism: Candidatus Jettenia ecosi (assembly GCA_005524015.1). Classification (GTDB taxonomy): domain Bacteria; phylum Planctomycetota; class Brocadiia; order Brocadiales; family Brocadiaceae; genus Jettenia; species Jettenia ecosi. The sequence goes on along the minus strand of SULG01000072.1, from coordinate 3,419 downwards.
TTCCCGCATCCTTATCTTCGCCCGCTTAACAGAGAGAAAATTCTCAAACCTGCGTCTGCACCACGGAAGAACAATCTTGCCTTTCATTTTAGGATCGAAGAATTCCAGTTGCCGGTCGGTACTCCTGTCGTAACTCGATGCGCCGGGATGCGATCTTCTAAAGAATATCTTCTCCGGAATCTCAAAAAATTTTCCATACAGGCACAGTTCTGCCATTAAGCAACTATCAGATGAAATATAATTCCCTATAAGAGGAGTTTTTTCCAAAACGCTGGACCTCATCAATCCAAAAACCGCATTACACATCCGGATTGAATGAATAAGCTTAATAAAACGTTCCCTTGGCTTTTCATCCTGTAAATTCAGACCATCATGGTAATCTTTTATAATGGCCCCGTATTCATTGATAATTTTGGTCCTGGAATAGCAAACAACTACCTGAGGATGCCGATCTAATATATCAACGCATAAATGAAGAAATTTTGGCGCACAAAGATCGTCGGCAGCAGCCCATTTAAAATATTTACCAACGGATAATTCAAAAACACGGTTATAATTCCAGGCAGCGCCCAGGTTCTTCTCATTTCTGTAATAGCGTATACGATGATCGTTAGCCATGTAAGCCTGGCAAATTTGCTCTGTGCGGTCAGTAGATGCATTATCAGATATTATTAGTTCAAAATCCTGAAAGGTCTGGGCTAAAATGGAATCTAACGTCTCTTCGAGAAATTTATCACCGTTATACACTGGCATTCCAATACTTACCTGAGGCTTATTCTTAATCATAACATCTTTAAAAAGTACTCTACTCTTGGTCTGTATCATTGATATGAAATTAACATCAAAAAATATACCATGAAAAGAAAAAAAATAGTTTAAAGCGTTTTGACAATAAACAAAATACTGCACAGGGGGAAAAAACGGGATAGATTATTGAAGTACCAGCAGTATAGATGTGACATGTCACAGGGCTGTGCAGACACATATCTGTGACATGTCGCAGTGTGTGATACAGAATATTTTATGAAAGAAACTTCATGTAAAAAACAAGGTTGAAAGCTGATAGTTGAGGAGAACCCAGGGAAATGCCCCATATGCATTAAGCTAACATGTGTAACGGTGGAAAATAACAAACCACCCATAATCCTCCTTGATCCCCCTTTAAAAAAGGGAGAAATCTCTCATTCCCACTTTTCTAGCTTATCATTACCCACATCTTTCTCTTTCGTACACCCTATATTCCATAAGAAGTAAGCGATAGTGGGCAGATATTCTCGTTCCAACGCTCTGCGTCATATTTCACGAATCGGTCTATTTTTAAGATGGTATAATGGCTGTAATCATGAGAATGTCTTTATCAGCATCTATCTTATAGTTAAACATCCGGGACAAGACGCGGAGCGTCCCTGGCACGTTCCAACGCAGAGCGTTGGAACGAGAAGGAAGAGTGGATGTGAGTAACGATAAGTTTTAAAAAGGGGGGATTAGAAGGAAACATGGACACACATTGCTCTTTTTCCAGAATGTCATTACGATGCAATGGGTGAATTCACTTCGTTTAATCCACCCTACCGGTAATTCTATAATGAGTAGGGTGGATTAAGCGGAGCGAATCCACCATCAGAAGACGACTGAACTATCGATAGATTTACCAGGTATTCCAACCTAGTTTTTCGTGAAATGGCAGATTACTAATGCTTTTAATAATTTTGCAGAACCGATTGGAAAGCCAAGTTCCTGGAGGCCGGTTTTATAATAATCCCAAAATTCTTTTCTCTTTCCTCTCCGAAGAAAGATGTTTTTTATAAAAAACCTATAATATCTTTTTGTCCATTCACCGAGGACTTTTTTATATTCTTGTTCGTCTAAATAAAGAGGACCATATTTTTTTAGTATAATAAGTTCTCCGAGGAAAAATGTGTTCAGTTTCCTGGCAAATGTTGTCCCTGTTTTATTGTGCCTTCTCGTAAAGGAAAGAACCTGATATACAAAGCCAAAATCAGAATTCCGGAGAACATCGAAGCAGGCTTCTTTATCAGCATGAAAATTTCTTTCATTGTAAAAAGACTGATGACTTCTGATACGATCAGACCGTAATAAGAGAGTCGTTGGCGAACCGAAAATATATTTTCCGCCAAGCATAACAGAGCGGCAGGCCTCACGGCCTGGTATAACCGTGCTGGTATAGGGAAATCCATCACTGTTTACCTTGACGCCGTCGAGGCGGTAAGACCCTACTATACTAACAGACGGGTACTTTTCAGCCACTTCTACCATCTTTGTCAGACATTCCGGATACAACCAATCATCAGCATGCACTACCTTACAATATCTGCTTTCCTGAGATACCAGGCGAAACGCGCAATTATGATTCTGAATGACAGGTAAAAAACGGTCATTCATATGGATACTGATCCGTGTATCCTTCTTTGCATACGCTTTTGCAATTTCTCCGGTACGGTCGGTGCTACAATTGTTTACAATACTATATTTCCAGTTCCGGTACGTTTGTGCCAATACACTTTCTATACATTCCGCCAAATATCTCTCACCATTATATACAGGTGTCACAATACTGACTAAAGGCTGTGAAGTTAAATTCATACATTAACTCCCCAAGAGTGAATAAAAACCTTTCCTCATGAAATTTCCCGCTTGTTAAATATGGGTAATTTCAATAATTGAATATTTATATCGATACCATCTCTCATTTTAATAATCCTGGCAGGTACTCCAGCAGCAATAGCATTATCCGGGATATCATGATTGACTACTGCGCCTGCCCCAATAACAGCGCCATTCCCAATTCGTACACCATCCAACACAATTACACCAAAACCTAGCCAGACATTATCCGCAATAAAGATACCACCTTTCGTCTCTATGGGTTGATTCATGATAATCTCACCAGGGGTAAATCCATGATTATAGGGATAAAAGGCACATTTTGGAGCTATCTGTACATTACACCCGATCTCTATCGTACCCTTGTATGCAGAAAACTGGCAATGAGGTTGAATATGGGTATTATCGCCTATGATAAAACTACCGCCGCCGCCAACTTCAATGATACTATCGTTATAAATACTAACGTTCTTACCAATAGTTACACCCCCCACACTTTTTTTATTTTTATATATGATAACCCGGTCGCCGATAAAAATGTTATTACCCAGTTTCAGGTTGTTACAATAGACTGACGCACTTGGTGAGATGTATCCATTTTTATTAAACTTAGCAAGATAGCGGCGGCCTTTATACGGAGGGGAAAACCAGGCAGCAAGAGCGGTGGCAATCCGGCCCATGGTGCTCAATCCGGCATAGAGCATCCAAAAACGAACCCAATACTGTTTAAAGAGTTTGAATAGTATCATAATGGTTTTACCCTTCAACGATGCCTTCGGCGACTTTTATCTCTT
>SULG01000071.1 GCA_005524015.1 Candidatus Jettenia ecosi | reverse complement strand
GTACTCAAGATATAAAACCGAACGTATTTTTCATAGGGTGGCACGGACAAACTCGTTTGTCCGTGATGGCACAATCAAACCATGACTCATTTTATTTGATTTCATCTATTTGATACTATATAAGCTCATGAAGATAGATATGAGACAAGCAAAATATATACCGTTATAAAAGGCAGCCGGGAGGAATCGTTTTGCTGTTCTTGAAGTGAGTATACCTTCTCAGGTAAATATTGCTTCGGATAAATCCGGGTATCGTGTACCTTTATCCGGCAGGACAAGGTGTATGGAATTACTTACTTTGTGTATGTTTTTATAGTCGCATAAAATATTGCATAAAGGTTTATATTGGTATTATTTAAGAATAACATGAAATGATTGTATGGATACTTATACATATCGGGAAAGACAATCTCTTCTGAAAACGGAAAGTAAAGAGGATTAAGGGGATGATACCTTTTGTCATAAGTCCTAGTTTTTTATATTCATATGATTATTGGATGTATTATATAAGGAATTTGTATACAAAAATTCGTTGGCAAGCGTATTGCTGAAATAGTAACGAATCAAGCCTGTATCTTTATCGGGAATGTTCCTGGTAGGCTGGCTTAAGCTTCTTCATATGAGGAGGAATAAGAGATGCTAAAGAAATTTTGTCTTAGTATTGCTGTTGCAGGGGCGTTGATTTCTGGTATTGGTATGATAAATACTACCTTTATTAATACTGCTCTTGCAGAGGAAAAGGAAAAGGTATGCGATAAATGCAATCATGTACCGTCGAAAATAGTACCGGATTGCCCATGTCCATGCCACGGGGGAGAGAGGAAGTAGGGAATAAGGGAAGTTTTAACAAGGCTGAGAGGTTTAATCGTTTTCTCTGATCATAAAAAAGGTCTTTAAGAGACCGGGGAGAATCTTTCAGCAAAAAGAAATAGCCTTACTGACGGGATATTTTACCGATATCCCCGGTAAGGCTTTTCTTTTTATACGGCTTTTTCATAAGCTAAATAAAAATCACAGCATGGGGAAAATATTTCTTTGGGTTCATGTAATAGTATGGTATAGTAATCTCAAAACAAAATGTCACAAAGTAGAGTAAAATTTCCCAGAAAGTACAGATCGGTTTTTCCTCATCCCAAAGAAACGGCGTGATAGAGTATCAGGGTATTTTTGTCTCATAATCCCGAAGGGATGGTATGATTATAGCAAAAGAGCAGAAGAAAGGGTTTGAACCCCGAAGGGGTGGCATGGAAAACCCGTGTATAACTGTCATTGCTTAGGAATTTGCCGTTGTTTTCTGAATAATTATTTCACCCCTTCAGGGTTATTGATTTTGCGGTTATTCATTCTCTATAATCATGACAGCCCTTCGGGCTTGAAATAGAGATCATCTTCATTGTATCTGTTACCACTTCTGAATTATAGGGTATTTTTGTACTATCATGATCTCAAAAATAAAGCGACATTTTCTTTTAACATTACTATAGAATGTTTTGATTCAACTGAAGATGGTTGATTGAGTCAGTCAAACTGTTTAAGACTTAACTTAAATGTATAGGAATTTCAAAAGGGAAACTCTATTGATAGTATAAAAAAATCTCAATCTCATCCCCATATGACTATGCCAAACAAAAATAGCCAGTTACCTGAACCGCCAAGATTGCCCGGCCCTCATGTGCCTACAAATACATGGAAACACATGGTAGTCTTTCTCTGCATATGGTTTCTGATTGTAGCCCTTGTCCTGATTTATTTTACCATAACCGGTTCACCTCAGGCAGGTCTTTTAGAGGTCGGAGTATCGACCCTGATCTTTATTCTTTTATTCCACCTGGTTATAAAATTCTTTCCCGCCATTACAAAAATCCTTACCTATGTGCTTGTGATAGGATTTGGGATTGCACTCATCTTTGTAAATTATCATTTTCTGAAGGCAGTAAAAAAGGATGCTTCCCTGGAACAACTGTTAGTAGGAGATCTGTTGGTTCATAAGATTATGAATACCGTTAAAAGAGAAACAACTACCACGATAACCGAAAAGGAAGCTTCCCAATATCAAAAGCCTTTGCTGGAGACATCTCTGGATCAGTTAAAAAAATTAGTGGCTGACCCCATTATGGCAGATTTTCGGGAATCACTGTCTGTTACAAGAGTCAGACCTATGGTTCAAGAGGGAATTGCGTCTCTTCCTCAGAAGTATCAACTCGAACAACCCGTTGATATGGACAGAAAAGAGAACATTTCCCGTTTGAAGTTTATGACTACGGGATATGATTCTATGATCGGGGGAATCACAGGTGAAGAAGACGTATTATTATTGCCTGTGGCAACACAAATGCCTATGATTACAGGAGAGATCATATCAGTCATTGAGCGCTATGAAATCGGGCTGCCCGTTATGAGCTTACCTGCGAAGATTTCCGGTCTGAAATGTATTCAAGAGCCATTGCATGTGACATTAGAAGCGCCTGCGATCCAGTCCCCTGTATCCGAAACGATATCATCAATTTCTCTCATAACATTGAGTGAACCTTTACAAGAAGGTTATCTGCGGATCGATTAAAATTACAGTATTTTGGAGGGAGTGCTCTATGAGAATTGGTATGGTGGTAGTAATAGGTATGCTGTTCGTATTAACAAATGCAGGTTATAGCCAGGATCAGGGTGAAGATGCATCGTTAGATGCCGCTATGAGGTCCTTTCAGCGGGCTATAGAGATAAATCCTAACTCTGCAGAGGCCCATTATAATCTCGGAATTGTGTACCATGAAAAAGGGATGATGGAAGAATCTATCAATGAATACAAAAAGACTTTGGAAATCGATCCCAATTTTGTAAAGGCATACAACAATTTGGGCGTTGTTTATCATAACGCAGGCCGATTAGATGAAGCTGTTGAATCTTTGAAAAAGGCTGTAGAACTGTCGCCTCAGTATGTCGAAGCATACTATAATTTGGGTATTGCCTATTATAAAAAGAAGCAATACGACGACGCTGCCGGGGCTTTTGAAAAAGCCGTGGAATTTAACCCGGCATTTGATAAGGGGTATTATAACCTGGGTATTGCCTACTCATCTATGGACAATTTGGACGAAGCTATTGATGCCTTTAAGAGGGCAACAGAGATTAACCCTGAATATTCGAATGCTTATTATAACCTTGGCGTTACCTATGCAAAAAAGGATCAATATGATGATGCTATTCAGTCCTTACAAAAAGCGATTGAACTTAATCCTAATAACTACAACGCTCATTTCGCTTTAGGTGTAATTCATCAGACCAAACGGAAAACAAAAGAGGCGAACGAAAATAGGAATGGCCTGATACAAGAAACCCCGACATCTGATCATGATTAATGCCTATGCGTAAACAAACTCACGTAACATTCCTCATTATTCATTTTCTCCTTCTTTTTTGCATTTTTTCCCAGGATCTTTATGCTAAAACGCTGCATTTCATTGCATATGGAGACACCCGTGGAGATATTAAGGTAATCGGAAAACCTCAGATAAAACATAATACGATAGCAAAGGCGATACGCAGCATGACTCCTGATTTTATTTTGTTCTCCGGAGACATGGTTTATTATAATGAGTTTGAAAAATTTTTAGAAGTAATTACCAATAATTATACAGGAGATGCCACGATCCCGTTGTATCCTGCTATTGGTAATCATGAGCTCATGTTCAGCGAGAGGGTAGATGAGCTGGTGAAGGAAATGCTAAGAAAAATGGGCATAGCAGACAAACCAGAGGAGGAATCAGATTCACTGCCGTCGGATCCTTCGGATGACGGTACTCTGGAAAAGGTATGGAAGAGATTACTCGAAGAGATCAATTCTCTTGTAGAATCAAGGATAAAGACGAGGAGCCGTGAGGTCTTATGTGAAGAAATCAGAGATAAATTACCGCCTTCCTATAGCTCTTACTTAAAAGAGGTGTTGAAGGATACGGCGGAGGAGCAGTCATGGTATTCTTTCGTCAGGAAGGCCAATGAATTGGAGATAAAATTTCTTATCTTAAACTCCTCATTACCTGATGATGAAGAACAATTCCAATGGTTTCTGAATGAATTACAGCAATTTAGCGGTCCCAAAATTATTCTCGAACACTATCCGCCATATTCTCTTGGGATTCATGGCTGTGCAGACCTGATAGACAAAGAATCCAGAGCGTCAAGATTCCGGGACCGGTATGTAAGGTTTTTTAATGATAGTGCAAATAACGTACTCCTGATTATCAACGGCCATGAGCACAATTACCAGCGAATCTGCAGGATGCATACAACAGGTGGCGTACAATTGCCTGTATATATTATTTCAGGCGGAGGAGGCGCTCCTCTGGCAGGTATGGGTGAATGTAATGCTTCTCAAATTCCTTTCGATGGTTTTCAGTGTGTAGAATTTATAACGGCTTATCACTTCGTAGATATTATAGTATGCACCGATAATAACAATAAGGTAATTTTGCAGGGTAAAGTATTTGGTCTGCGATATGATTTAGCGAAGGGATTACCGGATGACAGCGCCTTTGAAAGGCAATTTATGAAGGAACGTCTGGAATTAATTGATGATTTTACGTTACACTGGCAAAAATAATGCAGCTAAAAATCTTTATACTCTATTTTATCCTTGGGGGCGCTATTGTGAGCATAGCGACATTTATTGGCTCGCAGGGAAGGGGCCTGCTTGCTTCTTTTATGGCAATCTTTCCTGCCATTACCTTGCTGACCTCTGTCCTGATTTATAACAGAGGTGGGCAGGCTGCTACAATACATTATGCAAAGGGTCTCCTTTTGATGACGCCATCATGGATTATCTATGTGCTGTGCATTATCTTTTTATTACCCCGGTTAGGATTTGTGAAATCAGTTGCTATTGGTGTGATAACCTATATGGTTTTTTCATGGATTACGAGTGTTATCGTAAGTCATTTTGGATGGGGGGTGTGAAGAGGGGACACGGGGAGACGCAAGATTTTGCGTCTCTACAGGTTTGTGTCCATCTGATACTGAAAAGCTATCCCGTGCAGGTATTCCGGCGGAGAGGCAAGGCTAAAGCCTTGCCCTGCACAATTCAGAACGTTTGTGTTTGTTTTCCATTTGGGCGAACACAAGGTTCGCCCCTACAGAGGTGCTATAAAAAAGTCGCCGAAGGCTTTGGTTATTCTCTTTATCTTTGAAACTCCCTAAGGGAGCTTGTATAGAGGTAATCATTGTTAATCTTCTTACCATGACAGTCAATACAATCCTCTACCTTACCTGCGAGTGTTACCGTTTCATCTTCCCTTTCCGTAGTCGTAACTTCTCCATCAGGTTCATACTGCACCCAATACCAATCATTAACCTCGCTGCCATAATTTTCCCTTTTATTCATTACCATTATGGAGGTAAGCTCTTTATTCGGTGTATAGTTTTCCTTGATAATTATTGCGCCGTTGGGCATCTGTTTTTCTTTATTCACAATTGCCTTATAGGCAGGGTCGTTTACATAGGTAGTTAATAAAGCCCCATGGGGTTCCCTCCCTTTATAGAAAGCTTCTTTCTTTGGCCACATCTTCCAGCTTTTTTGATAATCTTCACTCTCCATGGTATTCCAGATCTTATCTGAAATTTCCTCATCGGTAGGCATTTCTTCCTTTATTCCCTCTACTTCCTCAATGTCAGCTTCGGGTATTTCTTCACCTAATGTACTGGTAAAAATGTAATCATTATTGTTACGCCTGACGTGGCAGTCGGAGCAGTCGCTAACCTTACCAGCCAGTGTCATAATTTTGCCATTCTTCTTCGTTGCAACTTCTCCATCCATTCTGTATTGAACCCAATACCAATCATTTGCTTCGGGGTTATACTCTTCTATTTTTTTCATTACCGTGATAGCGGTAAGTTCTTTAGCTGGTGTATAGTCTTCTTTAACCAGTATCGACCCGTGAGGCAATTGTTTCTCTTTATTTGCCAATGCATCATAAGCAGTGTCGTTCAGGTAAGTAGTTGATAAAGCTCCATGCGCCCCGTGCGGCTCTTTTCCTGGTGAGAAAGCCTCTTTGCCTGGCCACATCTTCCAGTTTTCCCGATAATTTTCAATCTGGATCTTACTCCAAATTCCTTCGGCAATTTCTTTTTCGTTTGCTGCTTCTTCATGAGCTTCTTCGGCTTCCTCATCTTCTTCATCTTCATCTTCATCTTCTTCAGTTTCCTCAGCTTTCGTTTTTTTAGTCTCAAACAGTGTTCCTCCTGAAGAACCTGTAAAAAGGTAGTCGTTACTGCTCTGTTCACTGTGGCAATTGATACATTCATCGATTTTGCCCGCTAACCTCGTGGTTTGACCATACTCTTCAATAGTCATAACTTCACCGCCTGGTCCAAACTGAACCCAATACCAGTCGTTGGCATCAGGATTAAAACCTTCTATCTTTTGTATTGCAGTGATAGAAGCAAGGTCTTTGTTTTGCGTATAGTTTTCCTTAACTATTATTGCTTCCGGAGGCATACGTTCCTTTTTATTTAGTATTGCATCATAAGCGACGTTATTTACATAGGTAATTAATAAAGTTCCATGTGGTTCCTTTCCCGCATAGAAGGCCTCCTTGCCTGGCCACATCTTCCAATTCTGCCGGTAGCTTTCCTTCTGTATTTTTTCCCAGAGTTTATCCGCTATTTTGTCGGCTTTGCGCTCCTCCCTGGTTATTTGAGATGGCTCTTCTCCAGTACCGGTTTCTCTTTCCATCAGTCCACATCCTGCTGAGAGAATGCTTATTACCAGTGGGAATACCATGATGGGCGAATAAATCTTTTTCATTCCTTCCTCCTTTTTGATTTAATGCTTAGGTAATTCAAACAAACTACGTAGTGGCAAGGCGCGCCTTGCCACTACGCGTTGCTAAAGTCGCCGAAGGCCTCATTACGAGCAAACGGTACATGGATAGTTGTGCAAAGCAGTATCATGTATAGTATATGGCAGATACTCTATCATCTGGTATTACGAATCACCTTGATAGTGTACTCGCTGAGAATTAAACATCAAAAATTATACCAAGAAAAGAGCCGGAGTAAATTTCATAGTATTTTTGCAGCAATAGTAAAAAAAGGAATTATAAAAATGGCATAAGTGCAATGTGACAGGCAACACAAGTGTATCGCTACAGAAGTGTGACATGTCACATGTCACATGGCATATTCCAAATTGCCTTAATGTATAGGAATTTCAATGTCGTTGTGGGAGCAGGTTTGAAATCTGCCCCTGCTTAATACGCTTTATTCTTTCCAGTACCGGTGGATGTGAATAGTGAAAGGCGGCATACAGAGGATGGGGGTGGAGATTTGAAAGGTTATCCTTTGAAAGTTTTATGAGGGTACTTATCATACTCTTGCTGTTTCCCGTCAACTCACAGGAGAACCGGTCGGCTTCAATTTCATGTCTTCTTGAAAAGAAATGAAATACCGGCGTAAAGGGAAATGCTACCAGGGAACCTAAGAAACCCAGAGTAACAACCTTTGCAAAGAATGTAGCATCTTTGATATGAAAGAGATGAATAAAGAAATCACTCTGCACGAGTCTATAGGATATATACAGAGCGATTAATGCTATACATTCTGATGCAATAAGATGTTTTATAAGATGCCGTTTCTTCCAGTGTCCCACCTCATGCGCAAGGACTGACAGAGTCTCATCATTATCCATCTTCTCCAGGAGCGTATCGTAGAGAATAATCCTTTTTACCTTTCCAATACCGGTAAAATAGGCATTGGTGTGCTTTGTTCTCTTTGATGCATCCATTTTTAAGACCTTTTTTACCTTTATACCAACCCTTTGCATGATAGAGCGTATACCCTCCTGAAGCTTCTCGTCTTCAATAGGGGTAAACTTATTAAAGAGCGGTTCTATTACATAGGGGAAGATGTACATAATTATGATACTGAAGGCCAGAAAGAGACACCATACCCACAACCACCATAAGTTAGGGCTTACCTGAACAATCAGAAGGCCTCCCGATAGTATGATAGTCATCAGAATAGTGGATATTGCCAGTGACTTTATCAGATCGGTTATCCACAATCTCCGGGTGGTGGTTGTAAACCCATAGCTATTTTCTATTTTAAATGTATGATAAAGATCGAAGGGGATTTTTAGGAGTGTGTCAGCATAAAACAGGAGCAAAAAGAAGATCAAACCTGATAAGATAAAGGGTAATCTCAGAGAGGCAATCCATGAATTGTAGATATTAAGCAGATTTCCGAAGAGAAAGAATATGAAAATTATGGTATGGAAAACAGATGAAACAACCTCAAATTTTGTATTCTCAATAACATAGTCTTGTGTCTTTTTCAGTAATGCCTGGTCTATATACCCTTCGAATTCCGGAGGGATTGAGGCGCCATACTTTTTAAGATGAGAGAGATTGAGATATTCGAGCAAGTAGTCTGAAATAACCACGAGAAGATAGAGAATAAAAATAACGATAAGATATTTTTCCATATCATACCCTTATAGATAAATTCATGAGAATTATGGTATATCCTGGTTTACAATCTCATGTAACATGTAATGTATAGAAAATTCAAAGTTTTTCGTTATGCCATGAACCCACCCCCAACCCCCTCTCAAGAGTGGAGTATAAAAGTCCCCTCCTGGGAGGGGATTGAGGGGTGGGTAAAAAGCCGTTGGATTTTACCTTTTAAAATCCAACCTCATGTAACGTAAAGAGTAAAAGAATAACAATACTATAATTTACTCTAGTACCATGTCAATATGATTTTTCATAAGAGATCCCAAGCGGTATTGTTTTGGATCAATCTGAAAGATCGAGCCGTACAAGGCCTGGTTTATCAGATAGTATGGAGATATCCTATTAAAAATTATATAGACAATGTACTCATGTATGGGTTTTCTTTATCCTGGGGGAAATCAACGTTTACGCTGTTTATGACCTCCACCGCCTTTATGGTCTCTACAATCTTTGCGATGCTTTGGTATTCGGTGATGCCAAAGATCTCTTCGCCAGTAATATCTATCAAAAGGATAGTAACTATACGGATACGGATATGGATATGGGCGTACCTCTTCAACCGGCCAGAGATATATTTCTTTAACATGGAGTAGTGGATAGACGTATTCCGTTTTTTCTAAAGGCTGAACCCTCTTTCCCTGAACCTCTCCTGCAACGGTAACCTTCCGGTCTTTCTTATAGATACTTGTATCCAGATAATGATCGCTGAGCGCCAGAAATCTTCCCTCAGATCTATCAGCGTCTTTCGGTTCTCCCCGGAAGCCCGCAGGAGCCTGTAATATTTCCAGTAAGGTTCCTTCTTTTGTGTTTTTTGTCTCTATAATAAAGCCACTTAAGATAATCACTTGGCCCTTATAGCGTTCGGGGGTGTTCTGCAATTCTTTGAAGGTGATATCGGGCATTGCTTGTTCCCTTACCTGCTGAGATATAACCGGCGCACAGCTGGCTATGAATAATAACGCTACGATCAGCGCTGACTTAGGGAACAAAGGAAACCTATACATAACAGGATACATACTGCTGGCTTTCTTTAAATTCTTATTCATATTTTATTTTCGTTACTGCAAAACCAACGCCTTAATCCACCCTGTTCATACCTTGATTTATTTTCCTGGAGACGAAGGGTTTATTACAATCCATAAATCTCACCGAATTTGTTTTTCAAATAGGTAATAAAGGAGCGTGTTTGTAATGGTTCACCGGTAATTCTCCTTGCAAGTTCATCGAGGGTAAACTTTCTGCCATGAGCGTGTAAATTTGGGCGTAACCAATCGAGTAATTTCTGAAAGGCGCCCTTTTCAAGGGATGTTTCGATATCGGGAAGATCCTTTTTGACCTGATCAAACAGTTGTGCTGCAAAGATATTGCCGACCGAATACGTGGGAAAATAGCCAAAGCTGCCTGATGACCAGTGAACATCCTGCAGCACACCGCGCGCATTATCTGGTGGCGTTATACCAAGATACTCCTGCATCTTTACATTCCACGCATTCGGTAAGTCATGTATTGATATGCGATCTTCAAGCAGGTCATTTTCCAGTTCGAAACGGATCATGATATGTAAATTATAGGTAACTTCATCCGCCTCGACACGAATGAACGAAGGCTGGACGAGGTTTACTGCCCGGTACATATTTTCGGCATGTATGTTCTGGAACTCTTCAGGAAAGATATCTTTTACGTGTGGCATGAAAAATTTCCAAAACGCACGACTGCGGCCAACAAGGTTTTCCCACATCCGCGATTGTGATTCATGAACACCGAGCGATGCTCCGTCTGCTAAGGGGGTATACTCAAGTTTGCGGGATATGCCTTGATTGTAAAGTGCATGGCCTGCCTCATGCAATGTTGCAAAAAATGCAGCGGGAAAATAATCGCGTAAAAAACGGGTTGTAATTCTTACGTCATCGACAGAAAAGCTTGTTGTGAATGGATGTGGTGAACGGTCCAGACGTCCACGCTCAAATACATAACCAATCAATCGGGCGGCTTTTACGCAGATATCCCATTGTTTTTGTTCATCGAATTCCTGGTGCAGGAAGGAATTGTCCACTACTGTGGATTTTGATGTTATGGCATGCGCCAGTGGTACGATCTCTTGTTTGATGTTTGCAAAGATAGTTTCTACTTGAGCAGTTGTCATACCAGGCTCGAATTGATCGAGGAGCGGATCGTAGATGCGGTCGGTGTAACCTAAACATTCGGCATAGCGTTTTCTCAATTCGAGATTCCGCTTAAGAAATGGCGCAAAGATGGTAAAGTTAAATCCGGCTTTTGCCTCTTTCCAGACCTCAAAGGCCTGTGCTCCGGCCTGTGCGATTTCCGATATCAGCGCCGATGGCACCCGGCGTGCCTTGTCGTAATCGCGTTTTGTTACCCGGATGAGACTTGCATCATCTGAGTCGTCGGGTAGGCCATCAGCATATTCTTGCAACTCGTTGAGGATATCTCCAATGGCGGTATCAATAAATTTTTCATGAGAGATATGGCTTAAGGTTGCAATCTGCTGAGCCCGTGCCTCCGCGCCACCTGGAGGCATATACGTTTGCTGGTCCCAGCCGAGTACGGCAGCAGCATGGTTAAGATCGTCTATTTCTGCCAATCGGGTTTTTAAACTATCGAGCTTCTTTTGCATATATGAAATCTCCGGACTTGGGGTAGGTGCGATTTTGAATCCTGGCGGTTTATCTGCTCTTTCAAAGCCAGCACCTGATTTGTTAGAGAAGGATAAAAGCGTACATCCATATTCAACCATACAACGAGAAAATTATGCAAGCAGAATTTAAGGGACGAGAAAATCTTTCCTATACAGTGCTGTTATTAGTCTTTGAATAAACTAATAGGGAAATGTGGTATGTCTCACTCGTGTACCGGCACACTTGCGTAACATGTTACACTGCAATTTCCTTCATGAAAAATGTATTCATGCCTTTTCCTGTCAGGGTGATTTTTTCTTCAAAAGAACAATCTTATCGTTCTCTTTCCTTATAGACTATAAGGATAATCGAGTTACTCTATTATGATAATTCTTCTCTCCATTAAACTGCATGGTATCCATCGCAAGATTTTGCAATTGTAGAGACGCAAGATTTTTGCGTCTCTACCCAATCCCGTAGGGATGTCATGATTATAGAAAAAATGCTATATCTATTTTTCCACAGAAATTTTAATACAGGGATTTCTTAAATTGCTCTACTCCTTTAGAGTGAGCATAGTAATAGCGTAATTACTCAAAATAAGGTGCAAAATCGGGGTAGGGGCGAACCTTGTGTTCTCCCTGGTTGTGGGAAAACGCGCAGGTCTTGAATGTGCACAAAGGGTGGGCGAACACAAGGTTCGCCCCTACCATGATCCAACTGTATTTTGAGTAACTACGTAATAGCAAAATGTCGTTCTCTGCGAACGAGGGATCTCATGTAAATATTTCAGAGAAGGGCGGGATAATATGTTAAGAAAGAGAAAGCCGATACTCATAATGGGTGTGGCATGTATTGTGGGACTTTTGGGGGTTAGACCTTTGGAAGCACAGCCTGCCCCCAAAAATACTCTCGCACGGCTTGAGATGTTGTCTGAACGTGGAAAATTTTTGAAACAGCGTTTAGGGAAAAATGTCAGTTATCTTTCGAGCGGATATCAAATGATTATTGATTTTGAAGAACGGTGGGACAGTATCAAACCCATGCTGGAGAGAGCTGTGGAGCAAGGTGGATTTCCGGAGGAAGGGGATGAGGTTAAAGAAATTGAGAAAGCCCTGACTCCTCCAGCCCCTTTTACCAGAAACAATCCATGTGCGAAATCTGATTCCTTATCACTTTTTGGAGGATTTACGCAACATAACCCTAGCATTGGGTGGTGGGGAAATAATGCTGTATGCGGTTTTAGCGACTCAGGATCCTATGCGGCTACAATCCTTCCAATTTTCGATGAGTCCCTCCCTCCAAGCCCAAGTCCAAGTGGTAGTTTTAGTCGTCTTGGCTGGTCGAGATCCAGCAATGCAGGAGCGGCCTTTATGGATAAGGGGATACTTCTGGCTGTTGACACCTCTGGCACAGCTACCAACGGCAATGTATACGTTATCTGGCATGATGGCCGAAATCTTTCCCGACACGAGCCCCTGAGTCTCGATTTCCGGTATCGTTTTGCGGATATTCTTTTTAGCAAATCCACAGACGGTGGCAGCACCTGGTCAGCCCCTGTCAGGGTAAATAACGATCCTATTACAAAGAAGGCCGATCAATTTATACCCGCCATCGCTGTAGACAAAACAGGCAAAATAGGTGTTCTCTTTTACGATCGTAAATATAATTTACGCAATTTTTTAATAGATGTTACCGTAGCTACTTCCGGAAATGCCGGGACAACATGGATGAACAGGAAGGTAACAAAGAGGAGTTTTACTTCAGGTCTCAAAGAAGAATTTGTCTTTAGTTTTTATTTTAGTATAGGTGAATATATCGCTATTGCCCAGGATGCTTCAAAGGCGAATAATGGGTTTATCGGGGCATGGGGTGAGAGCTCTCTTGGCGATAACAATATAGGTGTTGCTAAATTGAAATAATTTCTCTTTGTGCTGATGCTTTAAATTCTGAACAGAGACCCGATTCGTTTTCCCAATATTTTACTGGCGATAAAGAGGGTGGCAGCCAGCAATACCATCCCTAAAACACCCAGAGCGCAAGCCATTGATGGCGCATTTGGGTTGATAAGCGCAATGAGTGTATATATGGCTTTCGTAATGGGGAAATACCTCTCCTTTTGCGCTAGGATAAGACTATCGCTTACTTCCAGCATCGCAAAGGAAAAGGTCATAATAGCGCCTGCTATTATGTTGGCTATCATGAGCGGTAACGTTATTCTTCGTATGGTATGCCATGGTGTAGCCCCAAGATTAAAGGAGGCTTCTTCCAGGGTAATACTGGTTTGCTGAAAACCTGCATACGCTATCCGGACTATATAGGGTAACCGCCGTATTGAGTAACTCATGATAAGTAATAGCGTTGGATTTACGGTAGGGTCCATCAGTTGATTAAGCCAGCGATACCAGAAAGGATATTGCTGGGAAGGCTGCATGGGAAAATGAAAACAAGCGACATAGCTAAATGCTATTACCAGACCGGGTAATGCGAGAGGCAGCATTGCCAGTATATCCAGTACGTTTCCTCCTGGGATTTGCCTGCGGACAACGAGATATGCGATAAGTATTCCAAGTACAAGGTCAAGCAATGCGCACATTGAGGAAAGAAACAGGCTGTTTTTTATACTGGTTACTGTGAGTGAGTGGGCAAATACGGATTGATAGTTGTCTAGTGTCCACTCCTCTGGCAGTATCGTAAAAAACCAACGACCGGATAATGATTGTAGAATTACACTGATATGAGGTAATAACGCTAACAAACTAATTCCACAAATAGTCGCAAGAATTAAGCACGATTGTATTCCTGAAGCCTGTTTTTGAGAACTCATTCCATGACTGCCGGAGATCATTTCATAACGCTTGCGGCCCATAAACGCTTTCGATATGAGAAATAGGCTTACGGTAAGAAATAAGGTAAATACTACCAGGGTATACCCCATAGGATTTGTGTGAATTTCTGTAAGGTTATTAAAAATCTGCATCGGTATAACACGATCAAAACCAAAAATCAACGGGGTTCCTAAATCGGTAAACGCCCAGATGAAAACGATAATTGCACCAGCAAAGTATCCGGGCATGATGAGTGGTAATGTTATTGTTCGAAGGATATGGAATGGCTTAGCTCCCAAACCTTCAGCGGCTTCAAGCAATGATACATCAATATGAGCCATTGCTGCCTGCAGGTTTAGGAACATAATCGGATACAGGTGCAGCGTACCTAATACAATGATTCCCCACAATCCACTTCCGCCAAGCCAGTCAATGGGGTGTTGCAATGGGACCAGGCCGATTTTGTCGAGGAATAAATTCAGGGAGCCGAATCTTGAAAAGAGCTGTTTTATTCCAATTGCACCAACAAAGGGAGGTATGATCATAGGGATAAGCAGGAACGGCTGTACCCACCCTTTCACGGGGAAATTATACCGGGTAAACCAATGGGCCATTGGTACTGCAACAACCGTCGTCAAGAGGGTAATCAGTATCGCAATGAAAAAGCTATTGAATAGACATTTGATCTGTAGTGGACTGGATACGATAAGCTTGAAATACGTAAGCATTCCTTCACCCGTTCCGCCAAAAGTTGTTTTTAACAAGTGAATAAGGGGGTAAATGAGGAATATGCCAAAAAATAATACAATGAGCATGAATACCAAACCGCTGCGGATTGATAATCTTTTAGACTTATGCATGTTTATCTTTCATAATAAAGCTTCTTGTTTTTCCCCCTTTTTTAAAGGAAGATCAAGGGGGATGTAATTACTTAAAATAAGGTGCAAACCTAACTTGGAAGTTGTCCAAAAAGGTTATCTTTTCACAGCCATTGCGGGCAAGCCAAAGCCCAAAGCAAGGCAAAGAAGAAGTAATCCCCCTTGATCCCCCTTTAGAAAAGGGGGAGACATGTGAGTGTTTTGAAAAGGAAGGGCTTGGGAAGCCCTGTCAAAGGGAAAATACAGGAATTGTTAATTCTCTTTCCTCAACGAAAGAAATACCCACATTTCCCCCCTTTTTAAATCACTTGCACATTTCCCCCTTTTTTAAAGGGGGATCAAGGGGGATTAAGATGCTTCAGTCGCTCCTCCTTCGCAATGATACGATGCTACCTATTACCCTTTTTGGACAGCCCTTATCCCCACCCTTATGATCCAACAGTATTTTGAGCAACTACAGGGTGATTGCCTATTTCCACAACCCTATAAGAGCCATACCTGAAAAAAAATTTTACCGAATACGGTAATTTCTATAATTGTTGAAGGTCTCATGTAAAGTTTAGGACATTGAAAATAATGTTGCAGTGGCATATTGTGCAATACGTCACTCCGTAGATATTAAAATTCACCAGTTTAATTTTTGAATACTACCACATCTTCAGGCGATATAGTCATTCCACACATCTGCCCTTCTTCCCGTATCTGTTTTGGATTTATTTCAACTGCTTTCAAGGCAAGTTTATCATGCAGAGTAATACGGTATTGTTCCATTTCACCGAGGTAGGTAACTGATTCGATTTTCACCCGGTATTGGCTGTCGGGTTCAGATAGTTGTATGCCCTCAGGCCGGACGCCGCAGAGGACTGATTCACCCGGTTTTAATACGTTTTCTATTGAACTATGGATGATGCCAAAAGGGGTTTCAATCTCAGTAATCCCTCTGTGTTTCAATGTAATTTTGCCTTCGATAAAATTCATATCTCCAATAAAGGCGCCAACAAATGAATTTATCGGCCTGCGGTAGATAGCGACAGGACTACTGACCTGTATGATTTTCCCTTTGTCCATAATCGCAAGGCGGTCAGCGAGAGAAAGAGCCTCCTTTTGGTCATGGGTTACATAAAGCATCGTAACGTTAAATTCGCGATGTATACGTTTAATCTCATCCCGGAGTTCCAGCCGGAGTTTGGCATCGAGGTTCGATAGAGGTTCATCGAGGAGGATAATATCGGGTTGAATAACTAAAGCGCGTGCAAGGGCTACCCGTTGTTGTTGGCCGCCTGATAGCTGATTTGCCATCCGTCCTGCATAATCATCCATTTGGACAGCTTCCAGCATTTCCCGTACACGCCGTTTCTTTTCCTGTGTTGATACCCGGCGTACATCGAGTCCGTACGCAACATTTTCTGCTACCGTGAGGTGAGGCCAAAGTGCATAGTTTTGAAATACCATGCCGGTATTTCGACGATTGGGGGGGAGGTTATTGACTACTTTCCCATCGAATCTCAGTTCGCCAATATCTGGTTGATAAAATCCGGCAATAATACGCAGAATGGTAGTTTTACCGCAACCGGAAGGTCCGAGCAGAAAGAAAAGTTCACCGGCTGCAATTTCTATCGTTACGCTATCAACAGCGGTAGTCGAGCCGAATATTTTCGTTACGTTGTTAAGTGATACTTTCATCGTGTCAATCTTCGGAATTTGGCCTGGGCCATTTGTTGCCACTCGATATTTTTCGCATTGCGGAATTGGACCGCATCTTTATCGTTAAATGTGTCGAGTATTTCAAGTGCTTCATTTTCAGTTAAGAAAATTTTACTAAACTCTGCACGGCGTTCGGGATTATCTTTTGAATTTTTCCATGCAGCAGCAAGTTCCGGGTGTACATCAATCATGGTTGCACCAATGAAACTATTCAGGAGTTTCCACCTTCTGCTTGCAATTTTTGCATCATATTTGAGTGTGGTTTGAATTTTGAACGGATTCATGGTAATCGTCCAAATATCGCAGGCTTGATCATACAAATCAGGCCGCACGCAAAGCCGTTCAATCGGAAAATGTGCCGGGCCTTCCGGATGTCCGACAGGTAGCATCCAGAGTTTTTGCCCGTTTTCTGAAAGTACAAAATCTATAAAACGTTTAGCGTACGTTTGATTAGGAGCTCCTTTTAACATGCAAATCCCGTCTGGACTAACAATCGTGTAATCTTCCGGGAGAATGAAATGCATATTCTGTGTTCCGGTTGAACTGACTTGAGTTAAACCGTAAAAATCAATCGTCATTGCATAGGCAATATTTCCATACGCTGCTTCTTTAGCAACAATGGAAGAATTTTTCTCAAAAGACCGTACATTTCCGGCTATTTGATACAGAATTTCCCATCCTTTCGTCCAGCCATATCCCTGTAAAATAATCTCATACATCAAATGAACTGCTCCACTATTCCTTGGGTCGCCGACTCCGACCCAGGTTTGCAGGAGAGGGTTTGTCAAGTCTGCCCATTTCTTTACCTCGGGCAGATGTACGACTCTCAGTACACGATCGTTTGCCACAATGCCAAAACTGGAAAGGGCGGCGCCGAACCAGTGGTATTCCGGATCGTAAATCGGCAGTCCTGCAACTTCGGCAGGAATGCCTGTCATAACCGATTCCGGTGGATGATAAACCTCAGCCAAACCTTCTCTTGTGAGTTCAAGGAATGGATCAATACCGCCACCAAAAAAAATATCTATGCCAATACCTTTTGCTTCTGTGCCAAAACGTGAGATAACATACTTCAGACTATCGCTAGCGCCACCCACATCACGCCAGTCAATTTCGACTCTCTCATGGTAATTTTTCTCATGCCAATCGCCAAATGCCCTGGAGAACTCCCGTTTTATACCGTCCCAATGAGGAGAGATGATGACAAGGGTTTTAACCGGTAATTTGTGACAACTTGTAAGCCATAAAAAAGTACAGAGAACAGGCAGCAGGAATAAAAAGAACCGCTTTAAGGTAAATATAGGTAATATAAACTTAAGCTGCATGATACGTATTGTACGATGAACAAGATTAAAAATATAGATAAATAAAAGAGTATTATGTAACTTGTTAGAGAGAAATCTCAAACTGTTCATTTCTCTCCTTTGAGCTTGTCCTTACCCACATCTTTAAAACATTAAGAAGGACACGAGGTATCTGAAGCACGAGAAAATTTCCCATCTCAATATAAATCAGGCAGGTTCAGGAGTCACTATCCTATTGCCCACCTTGTAGGGCAAGGCTTTAGCCTTGCTCCCTGTCTGAATATCTGTATGGAGATAGCAGTCCTCACGCGGGTTCAGATTTGTAATCTGAATCCTTAATTTGAATATTTCCGTAGTGTTAAGACTATGAGAACGATATGAGCTATCTAATCCAAAGCATATGGGTTCCATGTGCAAAATTGAACCCATAATGGGGTAGAATGGTATTGCTGATAATGCTCGCTATTATTGAGCACAAGTGGTAAAAGAGTATTTGAAGGATTCCCGAATACGGCTTCTCTTCTTGCCTCCGTATTCTCCCAATTTAAATTTTATCGAGAGGGTATGAAGGTTCTTTTACGAAAAAATCCTTTATAATAAATATTACGATACGTAACAAAAGTTTAGGGCAACATGCTTAAACTTCTTTCACAACATGAGTCTCTATCGAGAGAAATTACGTACTCATCTAGCAGAAAATTTTCAAATTATTGGTACTCAAATCTCGAAAACCTGATTTATTTCACTATATAAGAAAATTTCTCTTTATCAAAAAGATCACATTGTTATAATATTTTCATAATCATAAAGAATTGAAAACTAATATATTTATCTGAAATACATCCAAAGAGTGTAAAATGAGTACCACATTAAAGAAGAAAAGTGACTTAATCAAAATCAAACAATATATTACTGATAACAAAGGTCATAAAATAGCTGCGATTATCGAAATAGAAGAGCTTAATAAATTGAAAGCACTACTAAAAACAATTCCATCATCAGAATCCTGGCTCTATGAAAACAAAGAAGCTTTTGAGAGTGTACAAAGAGGTTTAAAAGAAGCATCAGAAGGGAAAATTTCAAAACTTAATCTTGGTGAGCTTTAGGATCATTCCTTGTTCGAAATATTTCTAACTAATCAGGCAAAAGAACAACTACATAGACTCAAAACCGATAAAGGGCTTTCAAAACGTTATAAAGCAGTAAAAAAGGCTATTTATTTCTTATCTCAAAATCCAAAACACCCTGGCTTACAAACCCATAAATTTACCACCCTTAGAGGACCGAAAAACGAAGAAATCTTTGAGGCTTACGCTGAGCAATCTACACCAGCAGCATAGAGAATATTCTGGTATTACGGCCCTCATAAAAACCAAATTACGATCATTGCTATAACACCACATCCATAAACCTAACCATAGTTACCCAATAGATGCTAGAAGCTATCCCAAAACCTATTTCTGTACGGAAACTTCTCGCTATCTTCAAATGATTCTGGGTACTACCAGTAGATTTTTAGATAACTCCAGACCGGGTGGCACGGACAAACGAATTTGTCCGTGCTTATTGCTTATTTATCTACGTACATGGATATGGATTACAAAACACTGACAAACAAAGTTTGTCAGTGCCACCCCAGGAATCAGCTTACAGAGTATGAAAAATTCTCTCCTTATACCCCCTGGCGGGTTCAGGTTTGCAACCTGAACCCTCAATTGGGAATATTTCCACGGTGTTGAGACTACGGGAATGATAGAGCTATTGACTCTGTGCAAAGTATATGGGTTCAATTTGCAAAATTGGCGTGCCCAGCGAAGGGTACAGCTTTCTAGCGGGTTCGAGTCCCGTCATGGTAAAAGCCGGAGCCATGTAGCTT
>SULG01000070.1 GCA_005524015.1 Candidatus Jettenia ecosi | reverse complement strand
CACCATCTTCAATAAATGCTATTCCGGAGGAATCATATCCCCGATATTCGAGTCTTTTGATACCATCTAACAAAACCTTGACTGCCTCTTTACACCCGATATATCCTACAATTCCACACATATGATTTACTCCTTAAAATGAAGAGATAAGGCCTTATCTTCCATAAAAAGCCCTTACCGTTTTGATAACATACTCTATCTGCTCATTATCTATTTCAGCATTCATAGGTAAAGAACAAACCTCACGGCTGAGTGCTTCGGTTTCCGGAAAGCCCCGATCGGTAAGTGTCAGCGCTTTATGTTTATAATAAGGTTTTCGGAATTGAATAAGTACCTCAACACCATTATTTTTTAAATAATTGGAGAACTCGTCTCCCTGCTTTGATCTCACCACATAATTCTGGTAGACATGGTCAAAATGTGGCTTATTATAATGAGGAAGTATGAGGTCTGGAAAATCGGAAAAAGCATCTCTATAGCGTTTAGCTATTTGCTTTCTCTTCATCACCCATGAAGGAAAATGTTGTAGTTTTATATCTAAAAAAGCAGCTTGTAAGTTATCAAGAAGACACGTAAAACCATGTCCGTGATATTCACCTGTTTTCCTGTCCTCTCCATTGTATCTCATCCGCCTGGCAAAGAGTTCAACATCGGGATCGTTCGTAGTGATTGCACCACCATCACCATATCCGCCCAGGATCTTGAATGGGTAAAAACTCCAGCAACCAGTTACTCCCCATGAACCTGCTTTTTTACCATCTATACAGCTTCCAAGACTCTGACATGCATCTTCCACGGTTACGAGATTATATTCCTTTGCTAACTCCATAATCCGTGGCATATCTGCCATATATCCATTAAGATGCACGGGAATAATTGCACGAGTTTTCTGAGTAATGGCTTCTTTAATTTTGTTTACATCGATATTGAAGTCTTTACCAACATCAACCAATACAGGCGTTGCTCCCACATTGACTACCGATGAACATGTCGCTACAAACGTATGCGAGGGAACAATTACTTCATCACCGGGACCGATACCAGCAGCCCTTAAAGATATATGTAATGCATCATAACCGCTGTTAGTCCCCACAGCATATTTTGTTCCTACAAATTTAGCTAGATTCTCTTCGAATGATTTGAGATGGCCTCTGTCAATGAGATCTCCCTTTAACATAACATCAAAATAGGCAGCATCGATCTCATCTCGAATCATATGATAATTTTTTACTGGATCTACAAAAGGCACTTTATAAGCCATTACTTCTCCTTCACCTTAATTCCCATGTATTTTATACCGCTTTGTTTTACCTGGTTTCTTATACTTTGTAATTCTCGTGATACAGGTATTTAATTTCGCTCAGAATCTTTTCACATATCTTTTCAGGCGTCAATCCATATATGTGTCTCAAATGATCAGCATTTCCAATGTAATTCCCTAATTTCTCGGGAATACCCAATCTTTTAAAATGACATTTACATCTATTTTCGACAAGAACTTCTGCAATTGCAGAACCCAAACCACCATTAACATAATGTTCCTCAAGTGAAAAAAGAATTTCATGCGCAGAGGCAATTTGAAGGATTGTTTCAATATCTAAGGGTTTTAAGGTATGCATATTAACCAGGGTAAGATTTAATCCTTTTTTTGCTAAAAGGTCTGCAACTTGTTTCCCAATGTAAACCATGTTACCAATTGCAAACATAGCAATCGTTTTACCCTCTTTTATAATATGAGCTTTACCAAACTGAAAATTTGGAATCTTATCATAAACAGCAGGTTCACCAGTCTTGCCAAGACGGATATACATAGGCCCTTCATGTTTATAGGAAATATTTGCAAGACATGTTGCTTCTAATGGGTCAGCGGGAGCAACAATACTCATATTGGGTAATGTTCGCATCAATGCCAGATCCTCGAGCCCAAAATGGGTAAATCCTTCTAAACCGTAGCTGAAACCACCGCCTACACCGATAAGCTTAACATTCAAATTATGATATGCAATATCAACCCTGATCTGTTCAAAAGCCCGCATAACTAAAAAGGGTATAATAGAATAGCAATATACATTTTTACCCGAAAGAGATAATCCCGATGCAATACCTATCATATTCGCTTCGGCTATACCAACGTCATAAAATCTCTCCGGAGATATTATCTGAAAATTATCAAATAGTTTATAACCTAAATCAGCGGTAAGAATAATAATATCTTTATCATCTTGATATAAATTCTCCAATATGCTAAAGAATGTAGCTCTCACAATGATAATTCCTTTAAAGCAAGTTCGTATTCTTTACTATCAGGCGCCCGATAATGCCACAAAAGTTGATTTTCCATAAAGGAAACCCCTTTGCCCTTAATAGTATTCAATATTACAAGATTAGGTTTTTCAGAGGACGATGATCCTAATGCACGAAAGATTTGTTTAAAACAATGACCATCAATTTCCTGAACATTCCAGCCGAAACTTTCCCATTTTTCCCCGAGATGCATCCAATCAATTATGTCTTTTGTGCATCCTAAAGCCTGAATTTTGTTACAATCTACAAAGGCAATCAAATTATTTAACTTGTGATGACCAGCAAACATTATGGATTCCCATATAGAACCTTCATTCAATTCACCATCACCGAGCAATACACAAACTTTATATTGCTTATTATCAATTTTTCCAGAAAGGGCCATTCCGGCACCAATAGAAAGGCCATGCCCTAACGACCCCGTTGAAACCTCTATACCATAGTTTAAACTCCGATTAGGATGCTGCTCCAGTATCCCCCCATTTATTGCAAAACCATGTATATCTTCCTTACTTAAAAACCCTATTTCATGTAAAACAGCATAGAGAGTTGCGCATGCATGACCTTTACTGAGAATAAATCTATCTCTTTCCGGATCTAATGGGCTACTACGGGATACATTTAAATAATTAAAATAAAGGGCAACTAATATTTCCACGATTGAAAAGGATGGACCTATATGAGGACTTTTAGTCTTATAAATTAAATTAAGTATAGTCTTCCTTATTTCAGAAGCTAAATCCTGGTAATGTTTCATGGTATTCACTCTGTTCTCTTTTTCCCTTTCCTTGTTTATTTTAGTCAACAACGACAAACCCTATATATGGATCGAACTCGATTCTTTCGATTTTTAATTTATTAATACCCACTGATTCTAAAAGTGCCATAGTTTCCCCCGGCCATATGGGGTTATCTAATTCATCGAAAGCAATAACAGCACCTTTAGGCATTCTTGGGGAGAAATTCTTAATAGCTACTGTCGTAGGTTCATACAGATCTAAATCTAAAAAAAGTAAACTAACAACAAGATGTTTATTATTAGAAATAAACGCTGGAATAGTCTCTGAGACATCTCCTTTTATTAATTGGATCTTATTAACATGCCCTAGAAATCTATTTGAATCATATATCTTAATTAATTCACTTAGCTCTTCATAAGAATTTGCATAAAGCTGGCCGCACTCTGGTCTCATAACCTCATTTAAGTCTTTTTCACTCACATGGGGAAATCCTTCAAAGGTATCAAACCCGTATATTCTTCTAGTAAGGTTCGTTGGCTCGAGTACAGCGCTCATATTTGCCCATGTCATAAGACCAAATCCCTTGTATACCCCACACTCTATAATAGACCCTTTTACCGTTAGTATTTTTTTAAATATTTCGTATAAAGAAAGCAACCTTGTTAATCTTTGTCTTCTGATATACTTTGTGAAATGATCTAGTTTCGTTTCTATAGTATCAGGACAGTCATTAAAAATCTTCTCAATCCGTTTACCTATATCCTTTTCTAAATGTGTTCTGAAACCGCCTTCAGATGTTACCGTATTCATGTAATACTCCTCATCGATTATTTCTCAAATATAACTTTAAGGGTAGTGACTATTAATTTTACGTCAAGCCATAGAGAGCTGTTTTTTACATACTCCAAACCTAATCTTGTTTTTTCAGGAGCAATCTTTTCAAGATAATCTTTATCAGGGTTACTGCTTCCCTTTAAAATTTCCGCTTCATTTTTAAATTTAATTGAAGCATAATCTGTTATCCCCGGTCGAACGGTCAACAATTTTTTTTCTTTCTCGTTATATAACTCAACAGCCCATTGCACCTGAGGTCTTGGCCCAACAAAACTCATCTCACCTCTAAGAACATTGATAAGTTGTGGAAGTTCATCGAGTTTGCATTTTCTTATAAACTTCCCAATTCGCGTAATCCGCGGATCATCATCTGCAGTTGATGTTCCACCTATCTTTTCTGCATCTATTACCATGGTTCTGAACTTAAAAATTTTGAATAATTTTCCGTACCTTCCTACCCTCACACCACGATAGAATACAGATCCTCCGTCTTCCTTTTTTATTAAAATAGCTAGAACTAATAAAACCGGGAAAGTTAAGATTAATCCAAAAGAAGAAAAGACAATATCAAATAATCGTTTTGGTATATTTGGAGAGAGTAAATACTTGGGGAAACACATATTTAAATGAAAAATTTCAGAAATAAAAAATTCAAAATAGATAACCTATAAAGGAACTCTTATAAGGTTGAACACACATTTTACCTGTACAAACAATATGCCTAACCAGGGGTATTGATAGAAAAATTTTACAAGAAAAAGTAATTGGTTATATAAGTGCTTAGAGCTTCTTTTGTTATAATAATTAAATTAAGTATTAATTCTCAGCTATATTTTTTCTTAAAAAAGATTAAATTATTTTCTGTATGTATACACATACAAAATGTATAGCAATTTTTTCTAAGTAACTACAATTTATTAACTTAAATTATATATCCATGTATTTATAAAAACATACTCTAGTATGTTTTTACATACATTTTTAGAGCGGGGAAATACATACCCTTTCATTCACCTTTGTTAGAGAGGAAGCACTGTGCCTCTGCTTTATGAAATTCAAAGACTTACAAAGATATGGGCAAAAGTTAGCTATTGATTGGAGAGGGAAAGTGATGAGAGTGAAACAACTTATTCCTTTTGTGTGGACGATTAATAAGCATCGCTATTCATTTATTCGCCACTGTATAAATAATCTTAAAATCTTTATTTATTCTATCATAGGGAGTTGGAATTGGTGTTTCATATAAAGCCATGTCCTCATATACTTCATGTGATAGGGGAACAAGCATACCCATAAAGATTCTTTTTAAATAAGCTCTGGTTTTAAGACTTTGAGGAATGAGGTTAAAATGAACTGCAGTTCTCTTTACGATAGAGATCAGTTTATTTTTTATACCATTATTATTCACCGGGAAACCACCGTACATCTCAATATGAGTAAATGTATCCTTTAATATTTCATAAAGTTCAGGCACAGAAAAATACTTATACGTATACGGCGATGGATGAAAATCTTTCCAATCTTTATTCACCGAACACATGATTAATTTTCCTTTCTCCCTGAGAACTCTCTCTGCTTCTAAGATAAATTTTAGCGGGTCGTTAAGATAATATATTGCCTCAAAAAGTAGTACTGTATCAATACTGCTATCAATGAATGAGAGTTTATGTGCATCCATTACACCAATTTCTAAGGCACATTCTTTACTTCCATTTTTGATTTTATGTTTTGCATTATAATAGGTTCTTGCTTGTGTTATATTTTTTTCATCTATATCACCACCGATTACCTTATGCGCAACTTGTGCGAGATAACCCAGTCCAATTCCACTACCACATGCCACTTCAAGAACATCCTTATCTTCACAAAATTGCTTTGCGAAACGATAACGTTGGTAAAGTCTTGCTATTTGTTCTTGTGTTGCCCGAAGACCGGGTGATTCGGTAATTTGATAATAGTCAGGTATTTTAGTCAACGATTCAATAAATCCTTACATGAAAAATTAAAAAATTCTGTATTACTACTTCCCTACAAAATTTCCGCTTCAAATATTGATTTTCAATTATATTCCTTTTGTAAAGAGGATTAAATTATGTGGAGAAGGTTTGATGCATGATGCTCGATACACCTGCTTTCCCCATATTACATATTGCATCAATTATTGATAATCCCGGAATAAAATTCGAACATCCGAATTGAGGATAAGGTTTTGGTACAAAACCAGAATACTTAACACCGATCTTCGCTTTTTCGAAAAGAGACTCATCCTGGTATTTTTTTCCTCCTTCCCCGGAGAGATAGGTGGTTCCTTCCACGCATTTCGTTATGTTTATAATCCTTTCAGTAGCATTGTTAATTTTCGGTAAATCAAGTTGACTGGCGATAACCAGTTTTGTTTCTATACCAAGAAGCTGACAAATTAAGCTTGTTGCTTTCATATTAAACTCAGACTGATTCTCTATTTCATGGCTATAAAGTTCCATGAAAGGTTTTATATCTTTAAAATAAGGGTGTTTGCCATATGCGTATCTGATTGTCTCCATGTGTTTTTTAGCCCACAATACATCTGCAAACTTAATTTCTTTGGTTAATGCACGGGAATATCCACGTATTCTTACGGGTTGCGTTAGCCAAAAGGGCTGCTTGTTTAAGCATATTTGAACCCTATTTTGATAACTTCCTTTAGAATATTGGACATTATCAAGAAAAACAAAAACATTACTTTGGGTAATTTTATAAAAAAATCCCAACCACGGTAAATAATTCGGCTGATGAGCTGCAACTATACATTCCATAATACTTTCTTTATTACTACAAATTGGATAAATCACATTATAAATCTCACAACCTCAAAAGCCTCTGCATACTCTGTACCTATTTGTATCCCTCTGGCTTTAGCCAGAGAAAGAATAAATTCTTTTGACATATAAATTCTTTCTCTTTGAGATCTATATTCCATTAAGGCATCGCTTTTCTTCTCAACATGTCTTTTATCGAGCTTTATAAATGACGTAGTGTTAAAAGCCAGATTATTCCAAATTAATTCATAGCCTAAAATCGTTTTTGTCTTAAAAGCCCTTAGTCCTTCATGAGCAACTGTCAAATGATCCTGATGGCTATCGTTTAGTGAAGGCATAAATATAAGGTCTGGCTCAATTTCTTTCTTTAATTTTATTAATTCCTCCAGAATTTCCTGTCTAAAATAATTTAACTTTCTTACTTCAAATTTATAAATAATGAGATTCTGTGGTCTTATCCCTATTTTCTGAATAGCATCCTTTATCTCAATTTCAAGTATGTTTTTACAAAAACCCGGTGGAACGGACTCCTCGGCTGTAGAAAAAGCAGCATAAAAAACTTCTTTATCCTCTTCAATAAATTTTGCTATACTTCCTCCACAACCCATTTCACCGTCATCTGTATGAGGGGCTAAAATAAGAATTCTGTCTACACCTTTATTCATTTTGGGTTTATGTTTCCCTATCTCTTTTTTTCGCATAATCTTTATTTTATTTTAAAAATTGTGTTTGTTTAACAGACGTTACAGCCCCTTCCAGATATTTCATCATTTCGTTTGATTATAATCATCTGCAACTATTTCTATATGCCGGGCATATTCATCATATATCTTATCTGCATCACATATTTCATTAAAAACAGTATGTGTATTTTCAGACATTTTTTTATAAAGATTTCTATCATCATATAACTTCTTTATGCAATTCGTTAGGCCATCTACATCATTGGGCGAATAATAAAAACCTATCTGATGTTTCTCAATAATATCCCTCAAATCTCCTTGAAAAGCTGATATGATAGGAAGGCCCTCTGAGAGATAAGAAAAAGATTTATTAGGGAAAAAATCGGCCACCTGACTAGTTGGACAAACTCCAAGATGCGAATGTTGCAGGAGACTTGTAATCTCATCCTGATTCAACCATCCTGGCAGTACAACATTGTTAAGAAAAGAGGCCTTATCCTTTATTACAGGAAAAAGTTCCCCATCGCCAGCTAAAATGAAACAAATATTGCTATTTACGAATCTTTTAGCACAATCCAGAAGTATTGAAGGATTATGATATGAAGCAAAGGTACCAATAAACGTAACGATAAATTTATTATTTAAATTATTTAACAATTCAGAAATTCTATTTGATTTCCCATCGGATTGCATAATTCTTTTATATCCCAAATAGAAAACTCTATCTTTCCATGTTCTCTCACGTCCAGCATATCCTAATCCCCATATAAGAAGTGTATTCATCATAGAAAGTAAACCATCTGCATTTTGCATCGTCTTTTTAACCATCTGAAAATCTTTATGAAGGATTATCTTTGCCAATTTTTGAAGGTATGAAGGAATGCAGTTGATAAATATATCTGGCCATGGATCCCTAATATCAACTAACACGGGAACGTTATTGTTTTTTGCAAATGTAACGGCTTCATAAGCTAAATCATGAGATGGCATTGATGCAATCACAACATCTGGTTTAGGCATTCTAGAAGCAAGTCTTTTGAATCTTTTTGCAATAATTCTATGATCAATAAACCTCTTCAAAGATACATTTTTTGTATATTCTATACCCTTTAATGCCTTTATTCTGAGCCCTTCTTTTAATTCCAGCTCTGTTTCTTTATTGAAAACCCATTGCTTTTGAAGATGATCAAAGGCACTTGCCCACCATAAAACGGTATGGCCTCTCTCTAATAATTTTTCAGCAAGGAGAGTTGTCCGTAGCCTACGAATTTTAGGATCAATTGGTAATGTCTCTCCAATCTGAATTAACCACACGTTCATGAGTAAGCCTTTTTTAGATAATATTCCATCAAATTCACAAAGGTTTTCTATAAGAATAAATCATTGCTATCTTTTACCTTCAGACGTTACTCCAAGACGACACTCTTTAGGCACAAATCGTAAAAAAACTTCCTTACCAGTTTCCGCAGATTCGTAAATAGCATTAATCAACTCAACAGATTTTCTTCCCTCAAGTCCATCAATTAGTCCTTTTTTCCCATTATGGATACTGATTATTACATCTTTAAAAAACTCACTATGGTTCCATGCAGATTCACCAGGAACTTTCGAAAATTTACTCCATATATCCTTATCCATTTCAGCAGGCTCACTAAAATTCCAACTTTTCAATTCATTCATAAAGAATCCACCAATTTCAACAGATCCTTTTTCTCCCAGAATACTTATAGATCCTTCTAAATCTTTTGGTCTGGTTGCAGTAGTAGCCTCAATTACTCCTAAGGCTTCGTTCCTAAACTTCAAAATAGCAATACCAAGATCCTCTGCCTCTATTTTGACTAACCGCGTGGCAGTTTTTGCCATAACACTTTCAACGTCCCCCATCATCCAGACCAACATATCAATATGATGACTTGCTTGATTTGTTAAGACTCCGCCATCAAAAGCCCATGTACCACGCCATGATTTTTGATTATAATACAATTGATCTCTACTCCATCTAACCCTAATAGTACCTAAAACAAGTTTACCAAACCTTCCTCTATCAATTGCCTCTTTGAGTTTTTGTACAGGTGGATTAAAGCGATTTTGTTTAACCACAAAGATCTTTGATCCCCTTTTATCGCACTCTTCTAATATTCTATCAATCTGATCCAATCTTAGCGCTAATGGTTTCTCAACAATAAAATGTTTATTAAAATGGATCAGTTCTAATATATTTTCTCCATGAAGGCCAGAAGGGGTAAGAATGTTTAAGACATCTGGATTTGTTTTCTTTATCAGTTCATCTACATTGGTAAATACGGGTATTTGATATTTCTCTTCAAACAATTTTGCAGATTTAACATCAATATCAAATGCACCAATCACTTCAGCATTATTAAATCTTTTAATAGCCATAACATGTTTATGTGCGATTGCACCACAACCAATTAATGCAAATTTGACTTTTTCGTGTAGCATATTATTCATTTTCTAAGTTATCGGTAAATTATGGATAGGATAATGAAGTCTGTAGAGATGCCTTTCCTCTTTTATTACATAAGACGATTTTTACCACATCTTGTTTAAAATCTTTTTTGCTAAAAAAGATGCATTTTAAACAATTGTCTTCCGTGCCAATATTTCTGAACATGTTGTAGCTAAATCTTCCAATTCAAAATCACTAAATTTTTTATCTATTTTCATTTTTCGTATTGCTTTCAGGGATTTTGAATCAACAAAAGTATTTATACTTACAATCTCAAAGCCACAATCTTCGATAATTTTAACAAATTGTGAATTTCTCAATCTGTTCAAATAGGTAATTTTATTTTTTGCCAATATTTTCCATAACCATTCAGGGTATTTGAGAAAATTAACTTTAGTAATTTTTTTATCGAAACTTACATAATGATCATGTAAGCCTATGTAATTGTAATAAAATGCCCCCTGTTTTAATGTGCGCAAAGCCTCTTGGGTAAGTCCTATTACAATATTTTCTGGAACATGCTCAAGGACAGCGTAAGAAAAAAACAAGTCCAAAGAGTTATCTGGTATCTTTGTATACGTTGCATCTTCAGGTGCTCTATATTGAACATTCAAAAATTCGAACAACCTTGTTAAATCCTCAGTATTCATTGCTTTCGAACATTTATCTTCTAATTTTTCTACAGTTATTCCTAATTGTTTACTAATGAATGGGAAACTTTTTTTAATTTGCGTTAACGTACTTTTTGTCATAGTAAACCGTAAATGAGGAACATGATCATAAGTATATATCTTGCCAGCGCCTAGCAAAGAAAATAATATAGGAAATGTCGGTAACCAACCAGTACCCACTTCAAGAATTTGTTTGTTTTTTATATCAACAAAACCATTCTCTATGAGCAATTTAACTATTCTAACACCACTATTAACATACTCATCAACATGTGATAGTTTATTTCCACCGCTAAACTTCTGTAATTGAAAATTTACCTTCTCTCCAAAAGGAATAATTGCCAACAATCGTTGTAATAAAGCCTTATATTTCCAATTCATATTAAAAATTTATCTTTCTCAAACGATCTGTTTTGCTCCGTATCTTAACTGTTCAATAACATATCCAACCTGTTCATCCGACATATCACCATGAATTGGAAGACTCAAAATTTCTTCTTTTAATTTATAGGAAACAGGAAAATCGGTAGGTTTATATCCTAAATGACTATATGCCTTTAAAAGTGGTAAAGGTATTGGATAATGGATGCCAGTTGAGACGCCTTTTCCTTCTAAAAAATTTTTCACTTTTTCTCTGTTTTTTGTCTTGATTACATACAGGTGATAAACATGTCTTACGTTATTTTGGTTATGTGGTGTAATAACAACATTTTTTAAACCTTCATCGTACATCTTTGCGATATTTCTTCTTCGTTCAGTCCACTTTTCAAGATGCTTCAGTTTTACATCAAGAATTGCCGCTTGTAGTCCATCGAGACGGCTATTTATTCCCTCAAATTCATGATTATATTTTTCCATCCTACCATGATTGGCAAACATTC
Organism: Candidatus Jettenia ecosi; assembly: GCA_005524015.1. Taxonomy (GTDB): domain Bacteria; phylum Planctomycetota; class Brocadiia; order Brocadiales; family Brocadiaceae; genus Jettenia; species Jettenia ecosi. The sequence goes on along the minus strand of SULG01000070.1, from coordinate 8,719 downwards.
TTATCTTATTGGCAATTTCATCGTTATTGGTAGTTATTGCTCCAGCATCTCCATACGCACCAAGATTCTTCCCCGGGAAAAAGCTGAAACATGCACAGTCACCAAAAGTCCCAATATTTTTGCCTTTATACTGAGCGCCATGTGCCTGAGCTGCATCTTCAATCACATACAAATTATGATTTTGAGCAATTTCCAATACCTTATCCATATCAGCAGGTTGCCCATAGAGATGAACGGGAATAATTGCCTTTGTTTTCTTCGTTAGAGATTTTTCTATTTTCTGCACATCGATATTGTAAGTCTTTTCATCAGGATCCACAAAAACGACCCTCGCTCCTGTCGCTGTAATTGATTCGGATGTTGCAATGAATGAATTAGCAACAGTGATAACTTCATCACCTTCTTTAATACCTAAACATTTTAACGCAATAAAGAGTGCGTCTGTACCATTAGCAACACCTATACAATGCTGTGCACCTATATAATTTGCAAAATTTTGCTCAAAGGTTTTTAAATACCTCCCACCAATAAAGGCAGAGTCTTGGATAACATTTTGCATTGCTTGATTAACCTCTTCTTTAATCGAATCATATTGCGCTTTTAAATCAACAAAAGATAGTTTCAATGTTCTATTCTCCACTGAAGTTTTTTAACGATGAAATATGGTATTCCCTATATCTGTTTAGCAGGAATCTGGTGATCTTATAATTCATGAAATTAAAATAGTAATACATTTTTATAATGCCTTCATAATCGAAAGTAAAAAAACACACGTATACAATACGCAACATGCTTGCCATAAATTCAGGATAAGAAAATTTATTAAAGTACAAAGATAATCATGAATTATAGCAATAAATAGCTGAAACCGAACAATAGATAACAGTGTTCAAAAGGATATACTTTACTTGTTATGTCTCTCGTCTGTTCGGTTTCAATTCTTGTTAACTATAATTTGTTGTGGATAATTATTTTTTACCCGGCAAAAGATTTCTATAGTATTTGTTTTATTTTTGCAGGACCAAAAATCTCTCAATGTATGTATATACATACGCAATTAATTAAAGACAGTGCTAAGTATATATAAATCAAGCGTATAAGTTTTATTCAGTATAGCTGCAAAAAAAATACTTAATGTAGGTAATTGTATACGCCTCAGCTATTATTGTGGGTCTTCTCCTACCGAGTGGTTAAAATACCTGGAGAAAAGTCTTAGAACCCAAGAATTAAAAGGATATTTAGCTTGCTCTCCTGTATCTAAAAACGTAAATAAGAATATTTAGGCAGATATAGTGTAATTCTGCAATAAATAGATAAATTAAACAGAGCAAATCCATCAAAGAAACGCATTTCAAATAGAAAAGGGAGCTTCTCAAACAGTCTCTGAGGAAATGTTCGATTACACTAACCCATAAAATGGTGAGGAAACCAAGGTGTAGCAGAGCTTTGATTAGGTAGGAAGGCTATGCGCTGGTTGCGATTTTTCTAAAAATATTCTTGTATCGTCGCAATGTATGAAATAAAAAATAATGGCTGGGATAATCTGTCGCTTTTTTGGGTAATGCATGAATTATTTTGTTAAATTCTCCTTGTGTTAATCTGAACTTCTTTAATATGAATTGCATATCTTGTTTTAACAAATCAGGGTCATAAAGAGGCTTCTCCATCTCTATAAGTGCTTCATCGCGGGTCATCTGTTCAGAACAGATAAGGGTTGATAAGTGTGCCCTCCGTTTATCATATCCAAATTTAGTTGGAAGATAATATCCTTGAAAAAATCGTGTCCAAACAGACTCGTAATGTTTTCCACCATAATCTCTCCATCCGATTTCCTGCATTAGCATCTTTTTTGCTTCATTTTTGTTATATTCAATATAATTAAGGAAAGGAATCTGCCGGACTTTCTTAACAAATATGTAGTTAAAATATTGAAAAAGGCTAATTGTTGGCATAGTTTTCAAAGGTATATTACCAAAACGTTTATGCAGAGCCATCATATGTTTTGAATCTTGATTATAGTGTCCCCAGGAATAAGGTAAAATTGCTTCAGTAACAATATTACTCCCACTTAAAATAAAGCGTATTTTTTCTCTGCAAGCCATTTTAAAGAGAAGAGCGGTAATACCATGATCGGTTGGCGTTTCACAATTGGCAACAGATGCTTTGAGAAAACACATTTGTAGATCTGAAAATTCCTCCCAATCAATAACATACGTATAAAGTTCGATACCGAGTGTGTCCAACGTCTTGTTAATATTGTCAACTGCAAGTTCGGAATCCCAACCATTATCGAAATGCACTGCAAGCGGCCGTAACCCTAGCTTCTTCACATAATAAGCAGTAGTTGTACTATCCACGCCACCACTAACTCCAATAATGCAATCATAATCCTTTCCCCTTCCCTCAGTTTTTATCTTTTCAACAAGCGCAGTAAGCGCCTTTGATCGCTCAGGTGGTGGAAGCAGTTGTTTTCTCATTCTTTCAATTGCAGCCGTACAATGATTGCAAATACCGTTAGCATCAAATTGAATATCAGGATCACTAGTGTCCATGATACAACGTTTACATATTTGGTATGGTTTACTCATAATTTTCATTCAATCCTTTACAATTTTACTTTCTGTATATTGATTTCTAAAAACGTCCAAATTATCCATGGTATTATTCTGCACTACAGCGTGGAGTTTATCTTCTGAATGGACAAACCAGTTATGATGGATTGGAGACTTCTGTGCGGGTTTTCCATCAAGAAGAATTGGATAAACGCCTATTGCTCTAAATGTATTGTGATGAATATTAACCCAATCACCGGCAGAGTACGTACCGTCATTTGGATTCAGGACACCATGCATATCGAAACTGTAACTGTTGGCATTTTCGAGAACAAGATTATACCGTGCCTCATAACTCGTACCCGATTCTCCTGTTGCAGCAATGTTGTGACGGCACCAGTCGAAAAGATTTGCCTCGATAAGGGCGGTAGCTCGAGCAAGGCAAACACCATATCCTAACCCCCATCGTTGGTTATGGTGAATAGAGTTGTGATGGATATAAGCATTGACACCTTGCGTAAGGAAAATTGCGGAGTAACTCCATCCGGAGAGCTCACAATTATCTATCTCTAACCATGTATATGAAGATTTTATGCCCAGTGCGACAGGAATGCTGTTATACAGACTTTTCTCATAGAGTTCTTTCAATTGTTCTGTCCTTCGTTCCGGGTCCGGTCCCTTTAAACGAAGCCCGGTAATGCGTACTCTTACACCGCCGGTTGAAAAAAGAGGAAAAGTATCAAGCTCGTCACTGAAAAGTAATGCACCCTGGGAGCCGATTTTGCCTCGACCACTTGCTAGGGTCACACCTGCAGGAATGACAATATCTTTATAGCCTGTCAGATCAATTTCTGCAGAATCATTTATGTAAATGGTTTGACCAAATTGTGCTTTTTTGAGAGCATCGAGTAATTCTTCACGAGTCTCAACCTGATAATGCTTCCATGTTATAAACCGATGATATCCTGTGCCACCTCCAATGGGATCTCCTGTTGGATTTGCCTCTGCCCCGAATGTTTCTTCTTCTATCGCAGCAATAGTAACGTTTTTTGTTATACTTACTTTTTCTTGCAGATGATTGCCTATTTCTTCTCCTGCAAAGGATTTTGCTGAAGTTACATGGTTGATAACAATACAGATACTAAGAAAAATTACATTTGTAATAAGCTTGTCTATCATTTTTATTATCTATTTTCTCGGTTTTCCTGAGAATAGGCATTTTGGCAAAACTAGAAAAATACTATGATTCAATATCTAACGAAATTACAAAGATTTATGCTATGTCCTATTTGTTGGTAAAAGCATACTCCAGAGGTGAGATTACCTTCACTTTATTTAAGTAAATTGATCTTACATGGACAATATAATATTCCCAAAAACCAGACAGAGAAATAAGATGGAATATCAGGAAACGGGTAAGTTACCTGATGCAAAAAAGCGATGCTATCTATACAATCCCAAATGTTTATATACCTTGAGAAGCGTACGTTCTTCCAAATGCCATCCAAAATATTTTCTTGCCTCTTTTGTTTTTTCGCGTTTTTCATTAAGGACATCTTGAGTTATTTCATGGATTAGTGAAATAATTGCATGTGTTTCCAACGGTATTTTCCAACCACATCCATACTCATCTATAAATTTTGACATACCAGGAAAATCACTCACAATTACGGGTATTCCACAACTCATATACTCAAATAATTTATTTGGGAGGCATAGATAATAACTTAGGCATACATTTTCTATAAGCGAAAGTCCAACATCAGCACTTGCTGTATAACGAGGTATTTCATCAGGCTTTACAGCAGGATGATAGTGAATATTAGGATAGTGTTCACTATATTCAACTACTCGTTCAATGAGATCTAAATCTCCGTAACCCATAAAAACAATATGTTTATCAGGATCTAATTGAGAAAATATTTTTAGCAATAGCTCTATTCCACGACCATATCCAATTAACCCTTGATACAGAAATAGGATATCATTTTTTTTGATGTTATAGGTATTTTTTAACATTACGGTTCTTTCTGGTTCGCCTTTGTTGTAAGGAACGTTTTTAACTACCCATACTTTTTTTAAACCATAGGCATTTCGGTACCATTCTGCTATATATTCATTCACAACTATAGTATCATCAATAAATGGCATGAATAATCTTTCAATAATTTTCGAAAGAATTTTGCGAAAGCCTACAGAGTTTGCCGTTTCAGTTTCCAGCTCATGAGTATCGTAAATGAGTTTTGAGTGTTTAAGAGTTTTTAAGAAAACAGATAACGGTAATATCTGTAAATTATGGCAGTTAATGCAATCAATCTTTTTACCTTTTAAAATTCTTATGATTTTCCACGACCATTCAAGGGTACTGAGAATCTTCCAAAAATCTCCTCGTTTTACATTACCAGGCGTGCTATTTATGCGGACTATTTCTCTGGTACTGTCAATAACTTCTACTTCTGGAAGACCATCTTCCCAGGTAGCAATAATATAGATCTTATCGAAGACGTTACTTTCTGCTAGCGTCTTTGTAATTTTTAACATTCGACTCTCATTCTTGAATGGTGATGGATAAATATGAATGTTTACTCGTTCCATATTTATTAGCTCCCCAATTTTTGCCATATACATGTCTCAGAAAAAATCATCTTCATATTGAAAAACTATCTCTCAATATGCGTTCAATTAATCCAGGAGATGGATAATTTATAAGAACAGCTCTATATTTGCCATGAAAGATAAACATACTACCTGCTGCAACGGCAGATGCGCCGCCTTTCTTTGCTGCATCAACAAAATCTTCAATTTTTCCAGCTCCACCAGAGGCTATAACGGAGATACTGAGCGACTCTGAGACCTTTTTTATTAACTCAATGTCGTAACCCTGCAATGTTCCATCCCGATCAATTGAGTTTAAAAATATTTCACCGGCCCCGAACTCCTGCATTTTTACTGCAAACTCCACGGGATCAAGTTTTGTTGGCTTCTTGCCGCTCTGTGTATAGATTTCATATTTACCAAAAAAATTCTTCTTAACATCAATGGAAACAACGATACTTTGACTGCCGTATAGCTCGGAAGCTTTTCTTATAAAATCAGGATTTTCAACTGCATAACTATTAATAATAATCTTTTCGACACCCAAATTGAAAATTTCCTTAATATCATTTACATCTCTAATTCCTCCACCATAGCCAAATGGCATAAAGCATTCACTTGCAATTTCTGATATGAATTGAAAATTTGGTTTTCTATTCTCTAAAGTAGCAGTAGTGTCAAGAAATATTAACTCATCAACTTCTTTTTCATTAAAAATTCTCACCGCATTTATTGGATCACCCACATATTTGGGATCTTTGAATTTTATTGTTTTTATCAATCCACGATTTTTTAGTAATAAACATGGGATAACTCTTGTTTTCAGCATATTAAAATCTATCAACAAAATTTTTTAGCAATTTCATACCGAATTTATGGCTTTTTTCTGGATGAAACTGAACACCGAGTATATTTTCTCTCTGAAGCGAGGAAACAAAATCATATCCATAAGATGTCTTAGTTAAGATATCGTTTTTATCATTGCATGCTACATGATAAGAATGAACGAAATAGAATCTCGGTTCCTGGTACATATCATCAAATAAAGCACTCTGCTTGCACATCGCAACAGTGTCCCAGCCCATATGTGGTATTTTTAAATCTTTCTGCACTGGATCGACTCTAAACCGTATTGCCTCACCATCAATCCACCCTAAACCAGATAAAGTTCCCTCCTCACTTTTTCGAGTAAACAACTGCATACCAAGACAGATTCCGAGCACTGGTATCTTTTCTTTTAAAACCCTATCGTTTAAGATTGATAAGAGGCCACTATTATTAAGATTTTTCATCCCATTATCGAAAGCGCCAACGCCGGGTAAAATAAGTTTCTTTGCCTTCTTAATGTCCTCAACGCCTGAAGAAACAATGACATCGGCGCCGATCTTCTGCAGCATATTCACTATTGAACCTAAATTACCCATTCCGTAATTAATTAGTACAATCATAAGAGAATTACATCATAAAAGAGAGTTTCTCCCTGCTAGGACTCAGAGAATCAACAAGAGCTTCTTTTGCCCCTTGGGATACTACATCCGTTTGGTAAGGGTATCCTGCTAAATATGTCCCTCATCGATCCCAAACTATACTACTCTTTCCTGGACGAGTTTACTCCAGGTGCTTAAGAACCATGACGAATGCCTTCTCGTTTTTTCCCTTGGTTTTGGTAACCTTCTTGTGTGGTCTCTTCTGTATAAAGCCTAACCGATGCAAATACTGCCGGGCTGTTTGGGGATGAACCGTTTTCCAAAATACTTTTTTTATGTAAGCTGCCACACTCTTGCCACTCCAGCGACTAGTTTTTACTCCACTCTGGCATGGAGGTTTTTGTACTGCCTGGTACAACATATCAAACTCCTCTTTGGTAAGATATGGCTTTTGAGGACTTTTGAACTCTGGCACTAAATTCTCTATTCCTTTCTGATTGAAATTGTGTACCCACTCACTTACTGTTTGACGTCTCCGGTGGATTTGCCTGGCAACTCTTTGTATCGATTTACCAGAAGCAATAAGCGCCAATGCCAGATATCGCTCTCTCAAACGCTTATTTTCAGTAGATATACTTTTCTGAAACAAGGTTTCAGATGTTTCTCCCCATTTTGGATCCAATTGAAGCATAGAATACCTCTTTTCAAAACTTATTTACAAACTTTTATACCTTACTTACAGAAGTGTTCTTTTAAATTTTAGTTTATATCTTTCATATTAAACGACTTTCATTATTTTGATTTTTAATCTTTATTTGTACATGATATTTTTTCTCCCATCGTGCAATATTAAAAAGTTTCCATAAAGTTATTTTATTGTTAAAAGATTCAAAAATTGTGTTCTTATAGCTTTTATTTATAATTTCATTTACTATAATAGAATCATAAATTTCTTTTTTTATGAGCTTTTGAAAAGAGTTGTCCTTGAAAATATTTCTTTCGGGAGCCTCAAATCCAAATTTATTTTTCCGCCACGCTATAGACTCAGGCAAAATATCGTTAATTGCTTTCCTTAAGATAAATTTTGTCCATCCATTCTTAATCTTGAATTTATTATTTAAGGAAAGAGCTGTTTCCAAAAGTTTATAATCTATAAACGGTAATCTTGTTTCAATAGAATTTCTCATAGAATTTTTATCTTCATATTTTAATAAGTGTGGCATTTGAGCTTTTTTAATTTCATTCAGTTGCAGTTGAAGAATATCTTTATAAGATTTTGAAATTTCTTTTACGGTATTTTTATTTATTAACTTTAAATATTTATCCTTTATGAACTTATATTTTTTCAAACAACGCCTTATTCTAATTTGATAGACGGTAAAATAGATGAAATACAAAATTAATTCTTTTATTGTCAGTTTTGAATTTTTTGAAGATTGTGCAAATTCAGTTATTTTTCTGTAGAGAGGTAATGATCGTAAATAAGCAGGATAATACCTCTCATATCCAAGGAGGGTTTCGTCGCCACCCTGCCCATCAAGCATAACTTTACAGCCGATTTCTTTTGCTTTTTGCATTACAAAGTATTGCATATAAATAGAGAATCCGCCAAAAGGTTCCTCTTGAGTATAAACAACTTCATCTATATACCTTAAAAAATCTTCTATTTTTGGTTCGACGATATAAAGCTCAATATCGGTATTTTCTGCAATTATTTTTGCATAGCAACTTTCATCTGTTTCATCTTCATTTGATTTAGCATGAATAGCACTAAATTGATTATTACTATTTTTATGATAAAGTTTCGATGCAATTGTTGCTACTGAAGAACTATCAAGCCCACCACTAAGACAAGAACCAACTTTTACATCCGAACGAAGCCTCAAACTAACTGCCCTTTCAAGTTCGGCTCTATAAAATTTGATTGAATCATATTCAGAAAGTTTGGAAATATTTTTATCAATAGTAATATCGTAGTATCTTTCAATCTTAAAAGTATTAGTTCTTATCGCATAAATGAGATTATGAGACTGCTCAAGTTTATAAATATTTTCAAAAAAAGTCTCATTCGTATGGTCCTCAAGTCCAAATACAAGATAATCCAATAATATAGTAAGATTTACATATCTTTTTGAATACATCTCC
>SULG01000069.1 GCA_005524015.1 Candidatus Jettenia ecosi | reverse complement strand
TAATTAAATGAAACCAATACTACCATTTGCTTAGTCTGTTAATCTTATTTATTCTGATTTTGATAATACCTTTTGTGCTTGGATAATGTTTGACTTTAAGTATTAAGATTGTAGAATAGGTGCTTCTATGTATCTTTCCTTGTGGTATTGATGGAGGAAACTAAAGCTATATGCAGAAGAGTAAGGTTGTTACCATCCAAAGACACATTGTTGAGCAAGAGAGATTACATCCAAATGCTACAGGGGACTTTACCAGTCTCCTATGGGATTTAACTATTGCCGCAAAGACTATTTCCCGGGAGGTAAATAAGGCAGGCCTTGCAGATATTTTGGGCATCACAGGCGAAAATAATATCCACGGTGATGTAGTAAAAAAATTAGATGTCTATGCTAATGAAAAGATATATAAATCGATGAACCATGGTGGCCACCTTTGTATCATGGCATCAGAAGAAAATGAAGATATTATTCCAATACCAGATGAATTTCCAAAGGGTAAATACGTCCTCCTTTTTGACCCCCTGGACGGCTCATCGAATATTGATGCCAATGTGTGTGTTGGGACTATATTCTCGATCTATCGAAGAAAGACAACGGGGAAGGAATCGACTATTGAGGATTGTCTTAGAAAAGGAACGGAGCAAGTTGCAGCAGGATATATAATTTATGGGTCAAGTACCATGATGGTATACACCACAGGGCAGGGAGTTTATGGTTTTACGTTAGACCCTAGCATTGGAGAGTTTTTACTCTCGCACGAAAATATTCGCATCCCATCTAAGGGCAAGATATATAGCATTAACGAGGGAAACACAAATACATGGGATGAAGGAACAAAAAAATACATTGCTTATCTCAAAGAAAATGATTCTTCAACAGGAAGGCCTTATTCCCTAAGATATATAGGATCATTGGTATCAGATTTTCACAGAAACTTGCTTTACGGAGGTATATTTCTGTATCCTGCTGATTATAAAGACCCAAAGAAACCAAAGGCAAAATTACGATTGCTTTACGAAGCTGCTCCACTTGCTTTTATTGTTGAGCAGGCAGGTGGTATGGCGTCAACAGGAAAAGAACGCATTCTGAATATTCAGGCAACTGAATTGCATCAAAAGGTGCCTCTCGTTATCGGAAGTAAAGAAGATGTATTAACTTATGAGAAGTTTTTTAGTCAAAAGTAAAAAAAGAAGGAGTTAACAACTCATGCTTTATCGTATCGAAGAAGATTTGTTAAACGATCTTAAAGGTGTTGTTGATATTCAAAAAACTGGCACTATAAAAATACTTGATAGTGATGCATTAAGGAATAAAAAAATAGATACGATCGTTTATAATGCCGTTTTTAATAAAGACGGCGCTATGAAAGATATATGCCGATGGTTGATCCGTACTGCAGGAAATAAACTCTCTGTTGTTTCTTCGTCTATTCAATCACTTTACGAAGCTATGGGTAAGAAACAATACAAGGGATTTACCGTGCCAGCCATTAATATAAGAGGCCTGACATATGATGTGGCGCGTTCCGTTTTTAGAGCTGCAAAAAAGAATCATGCAGGCGCCTTTATCTTTGAAATTGCAAGATCTGAAATTGGTTATGCAGATCAAAGGCCTTCGGAATATGCATCGGTCATTCTTGCGGCTGCTATCAAAGAAGGATATGAAGGTCCGGTGTTTATCCAAGGAGACCATTTCCAGATTAATGCAAAGAAATACGAGAAAGATCGAGATGCGGAGATTAAAACGGTAAAAGGACTCATTAAAGAAGCTATCGAAGCGGGCTTTTATAATATTGATATTGATACCTCAACATTGGTAGATCTCAGTAAACCAAACATTACCGAGCAACAAAGACTTAATTTCGAGTTTGCTGCTGAATTTACCGCTTATATTAGGACATTAGAACCAAAAGGAATTACCATATCTATCGGCGGTGAAATAGGGGAAGTGGGTAAGAAGAATAGTACTATTGAAGAGTTGACTGCATTCATGGATGGTTATAATAGCACCTTAATTGCAAAGGGAAAAGGATTAAAGGGTATTAGTAAAATTAGTGTGCAGACAGGCACTTCTCACGGAGGAGTTCCTCTGCCGGATGGGACGATTGCTAAAGTAAAACTGGACTTTGATACTCTAAGAGATTTATCAAGAGTAGCCAGGGATCGATACGGCCTTAGTGGAGCGGTGCAACATGGAGCGTCTACGCTCCCTAGCGATGCCTTTGATAAATTTCCGGAGACTGGTACCGCCGAAGTACACCTTGCTACTGAATTCCAAAATATGATCTATGAGAGCAGTTCCTTCCCGGGTGATTTTAAAAATGATATTTATGAATTCCTGAAAAAAAATTGTGTTGCTGACCGCAAAGAGGGAGAAACTGATGAACAATTTATCTATAAGACAAGAAAAATGGGTTTTGGCCCATTTAAGGAAAGATTTTGGAATCTGCCTTCCGACGTAAAAAATAAGATCGGTGAGGAACTTGAGGCAAAATTTGAATTTCTGTTTAAGAAATTAAATATAATCCATTCTAAGGAAATAATACATAAGACAATTAAACCCATTGAAGTCCAACTAACTAATCCGATTACCTTACAATGACATTTTAAGGATTTCGTACGTTCCATACATCAGTATACAACCAAGAACTCAACTTTTGTTACATTCTTGGTCGGTTTCATCTCTTGGATGCTATAGTAAAAAATCTTTGCAAAAAAAGCCTTCTCTCGTATAGAATACTTAAATCAGACTCAAATAGCTCCGATAAATTTTCATATGATAAGCGCCGAATCTTCGCGCTATCATAGAGTAGATATTCCTCAATAAAGAGTCATTAACCGTATTTTATCTTAGCGATTGCATTTTTGAAAGGAGACGCTTATGTGTACAACATGTGCGAAACATAACCCGGCCGTAAAGAAAAAGGCGGAAGAACCAGGAAAAGAAAAAGAGGCAAAAAGAGAAAAGAAGAAATAAAAAATTCCCTCCGGTAATTCACATTATCGGAGGGAATTTGCTTTAAGTAGACAATAAGCCGAGTTTTGTCGTGGGTGATCATTTATCTAGACCTGCTGTTGCCAGCAGATTCTAACGGCTTACCCAGAGGTAATAACGAAGCGGACCACTTCATCCCTCCCTATTTAGCCTTTCTCCCAGTGGGGTTTGCCATGCCTCCAATGTCGCCATTGAAGCGGTGGGCTCTTACATTAAGTCGTAAACGACCGACCCCACCATTTCACCCTTATCCACCCATACGTGGACGGTATATTTTCTGTTGCACTTTCCTTCTTGTTACCAAGACTCCGGGTTACGGAGCACTGTGTCCTGTGGAGCTCGGACTTTCCTCCCGTTCTCTTTTAATAAATATGAGAACCGGCGACCACCTTGCCTACTTTATTCTCATTCTTCATTGCTGTTATCCAGATATAAAATCCGGCCGCAACTATGACAAAAGGTGAGATCTTTACCAGATAAAAGTTGATTAAGCGTCTGTGATGTTATAGACATGAAGCAACCTTGACAAACTTTATTGACAACGTTCACAATAGCTACAGCATCTTTGTGACCTACTAGTCTACTATAATGTTGTAAAGCTTCACTATCTGCTAAGGCTGTGTATTCACTCCGTTTTTTCTTGAGTTTGGTGATTTCATCTTCTATTAACTGTAAGTCGTTTTCTACTCGTTTTTGAAGATCCTTTAATTCTAATTCCTCATGCTGAATTTCTTTTTCCGAAGACTTGTATCCTCCCTGCGCTTCTTCATGATTTTCCATCATACGTAAGATTTCATCTTCTAAAACCGATTTATCAGCTTCCTTTCCTCCAATCTCAGTCTTCATTGCGCTATATTCTTTATTTGTTTTGATCTGATTCATCTGAATTCGTAATTTATTGATATCTGCTTCTATACTTCTTAAGTCAAGCTCTTTAATATTAATATCTTTTTGAGATGCCTTTACCTCTTCGCCGATTTTTAATAACTTTTCCCTCTTTTGTTGAATTTGATTTTGTTTTTTCTGGACATCGTAGCTTCTGTAGAGTTTATCGCCTTCCAATCTTTTTAACTTTGTATCTATTGATTGCAAGTTCTGAAGTACCACTATCCTCTTGTTCATAGATTCCTCTTTAAAATAATTTTACTTACAACAAAATCAGATAAGTTACTTACGGTTAATAACCACCAATTCCATCAAGGAATCCTTCGAGTTTCCGGCTTCTGATCGGATGTTGCAATTTTCGTACAGCTTTTGCCTCGATTTGTCTTACCCTTTCCCTTGTGACCTTAAATATCTTGCCAACTTCTTCTAAAGTATAGGTATATCCATCCCCTATACCGTATCTCAGTTTAATGATTTCTCTCTCACGGTAGGTCAATGTTTCCAATACGCTTTCAATTTTATCTTTTAACATCTCCTGAGTTGCTGCAGAGACAGGAGATTCTGCCTTTTCATCTTCAATAAAATCACCAAATGAACTGTCTTCACTTTCACCAACTGGTCTATCTAAAGATATTTGATGTCGGGATATCTTAAGAACACGCCTTGCCTCTTCTACAGTAATCTTTACCTCTTTAGAAATTTCCTCTATTGTTGGTTCACGACCTTTTTCTTGCAAAAGCTTTTTCGAGACATTTCTAATTTTGCTCATGGTCTCAATCATGTGAACGGGGATGCGTATCGTTCTCGCCTGGTCGGCAATCGAACGAGTAATCGCCTGACGTATCCACCACGTAGCATAGGTGCTGAATTTATAACCTCTTCGATACTCGTACTTATCTACTGCGCGCATAAGACCCGTATTACCTTCCTGGATTAAATCTAAAAAACTCAAGCCACGATTCCTGTATTTTTTAGCAATACTTACAACCAGCCTTAGATTTGCGCCAGAAAGTTTTCTCTTGGCAGCCTCATGCTCCCTGTAGATATTTTCAATAGACTCTACACGGCGCTTTAGTCTGGTAGGCGATTCTAAAACCATACTCTCCAGATTTTCGTATTGGACCTCCAATTCTTTATGGCGGCCATTAGACTTAGGACGTGGTTTACATTCCGTGATTTGTATCTCTAAGTCACTCATTTCAAAAACAATCTCTTGGAGTCTTTTCATCATCGGTTGTATTCGTTTTGTGCGAATATTGATTTCCTCAAGGAGATCAATTCCCTTTCGCCTTCTATTCCGGATTGTTCGAAGCAGTTTTATCCTTTCTTTTTCAGAAATTTGTTTTCGTTTGGTAAGGAAGTAATCCTCTTTATTCTTTTGAAGAATATTCTTTAAAATTTTAGCGTTTTTCGGAAACTGTTCTAAAATTTCATCTTTACCATTATCGACCATTGTGTTCACTTTTAGGGTACGATCAAACGAGAGTTCACCATTATTTACATCTTCCAATATTCTTAAACACGTTGCCAAAGATAGATCGGAGTGCAGTACCTTCTTCAAGAATCTCTTTCTCGTAATTTCGATCTTTTTTGCCAGCATGATCTCTTCTTCTCTCGTAAGCAAGGGAATCTCGCCCATTTGGGTAAGATACATACGGACGGGATCGTCTATCTTTTCTGTAATTGTCGGAACTTCACCAAATTCCAAATCTACTTCTGGAAAGACCTCTGCTTCTTCGGCGTCAGCGGTATCGCGAGTCTCTATATCTGTTTCATCAATTAAATCAATCCCCAACTCATCGAGCATCATCAAAATATCATCAATCTTTTCAGGAGAAATATCTGCATCGTCGGGCAGCATATCGTTCAATTCTTCATAGGTTAAATAGCCCTTTTCTTTACCTTTTTGTACAAGGTGTTTGATTTTTTGATTTAAATTTTCCATATTAAAGATAGACCCCCCTTAACAATATTATTTATGTAAATGGAGATGATTAATCTTTATCGTCTTTATCTCAATCTATCTCTCATTAAGTATCACAAAAACAACTTTAGACATAGACCTTATTTTTTTAAGGTATGGATATTTCTACTTTTTTTGTGAAATTCCTCTAACAACATGACAATATCTTTCTCGTTACTGCCGGCCTTAACGATTTCTAACATTTTTTTCTTTGTCTGGTGAATATCTTTCTTGCTGTTTTGTTTCTTAAAAAAAACTACATATGCCTCTAACCTCTCTTTATGATTTGTAATATCCTGAAATTCTTTTGTTGTTACAATATCCATACATATCTTATTCAATGTTTCATCATCAAGTGCATAGAGTATATCTTGATCTTGTACAACATTGTTTTGATAGTATAGCGCAACTATCTTCTGAGCAATCTTTGAAAAGTCTTTATTACTAAATTCTTCCAGGCCTATCTCTTCTACTACTTGGGGGATAAGATCATTACACGATAACATGAGATACAAAAGTTCTCGTTCTGCCCTTGAGGAAGCGTCTAATCTTTGTTCAGCAACTTGCTTATTCCTTACGAAAGCAGTAACTTTATTAAATTTTTTCTGTTGAATTCGCAAAGTAGCCTCATCTATAGACATTTCCTCTGCAATTCTTTTAATGAGTAAATTGCGTTTGATAATATCGGGCATTTTCATCGCTGTGGCAAGGACATCATTAATGGCATTTGCCTTTCCATGAATGGTCGATATGTCCCACTTAGATGCAGCCATCTTAACCTTGTAGCTAAAAAAATCCGTCGCATTATTAATATATGTCAGAAATTTTTCGACACCTTCTGACACAAGAAAATCACAAGGGTCGTAGTCTTTAGGTAACTGAGCAATTTTCACATCAAATTCTTCTTCTATGAAAATATCTAAACTTCTGTCGGAAGATTTCCAACCTGCGATATCTGAATCTAAGAGGAGGATTACCTGATTGCAATATTGCCTTAAATGTCTGAGATGTTGTTTTGATATAGCTGTTCCCAATACTGCCACAGACCACTCAATGCCATATTGATGTGCCATGATTACATCTGTGTATCCTTCCATAAGTATTACTCGATGCTGTTTCAAAATAGCATTTTTAGCAATATCGATGCCATAAAGTACATTACTTTTATTGAAAAGAACAGTTTCTGGCGAATTAAGATATTTGGGAGTTGTATCATCTAATGTTCTTCCCCCAAAACCGATAACTTGCTTTTTTATATCTAATATAGGGAATATTAGTCTATTGCGAAATCGGTCATAATACCCATTTCCTTCTTTTTTTTGTATGACCAGACCGACTTTTTCTAACAATTTATTTGGGATATTACGTTCTTTACATGTTTTTATTAAGGCATCCCAACTATTAGGGGCGTAGCCAAGACAGAAAGTCTTGATAGATTGGTTATTTATGTGTCGTTGTTGCAAATAAGCTCTAGCAGTGCTTCCAGATTCTTTATCAAGTAGAATTTTATTATAAAACTTTGTTGCAAAGTTAGTTATGTTGAGCATGGATGTCTTTTCCGTAGGAGAAAAGGATGCCTTTGTAGGAATTAAGTGAGTAATATCAATATGTGCTTTTAAGGCTACTAATCTTACAGATTCGATGAAATCTATACCCTCTTGTTTCATGACAAAGTGAAATACCGTTCCACCTTCGCCACATCCAAAGCACTTAAAGAATTTTTTCTCCGGATTTACCGTAAAGGATGGTGTTTTTTCCGTGTGAAAGGGGCACAAACCAATAAAATTTCTTCCGCTTTGTTTTAAGTGTATATACTCTGATATGATTTGAACAATATCTGAGGCATGCTGAATTTCTGTAATCTTTTCTTGTGGAATCATTAATCAGGGAGATAAATTGTTTAAAATAATGTTTTTAAACCTTAAAATTATATCACCTAAATGAATAATGTCAATTAATCGATGAATAATTATTTACTAAATTAAAATTTTCGCTTCAACCAGAATAAGATTCCTGTTACTTGGTCTATCATAAAGGAGTGTTTAACTGCGAAGTATCCATGGTAAGTTTTAATTATAAATACATAACTATCTATTAAGTCTTATCTTAATACCTCTCTTAATCAAATATTCTTTTACTTCTTGTATGGTTATTTCTCTATAATGAAAGATAGAAGCTGCTAAAGCTGCATGTGCCTTCCCTTTATTAAAGACATCATAAAAATGTTCTGCTTTGCCTGCCCCGCCAGATGCAATGATCGGAATATTTACTGATTCTGATATGGCTTTATTTAACTCAATATCAAATCCACTCTTTGTGCCATCGTAGTCCATACTTGTTAAGAGTATTTCACCAGCCCCTCTCTGCTCTGCTTCTTTCGCCCATTGAATGGCATTTAATCCTGTTTGTGTCCTTCCGCCATGTATGTAAACTTCCCATTCTCTGCCATTTATATTATCTTTTTTTTTCGCATCAATAGCGAGCACTATACACTGTCTGCCAAATCGTCTGGATGCTTTGGTAATAAATTCAGGATTTTTAACAGCTGCGGTATTTATAGAAACTTTATCAGCTCCTGCGTTCAACAACTGTCGGATGTCATCAATACTACGGATACCGCCGCCAACAGTTAAAGGCATAAATACTTGCTCGGCAGTCTTATTTACAACATCAAGAATGATATTCCTATTTTCATGAGATGCTGTAATATCCAGGAAGGTCAATTCATCGGCGCCTTCTGCATCGTACAAAGCTGCTATCTCAACGGGGTCTCCTGCATCTCTTAAATTCAAAAAATTTGTTCCTTTAACGACTCTTCCGTCTTTTACATCTAAACATGGTATAATCCGTTTCGCAAGCATACTGATTTTCTGCAATTATTTTAAAAATGTGAAGGAATTTATTGATATAAGCAGAAATATATAGGCAGGCAAGATAATTAAAAATCTTTCTCAGGGCTACTCGCTTTTGCATAAAGTCTTTTAGGTATGCGCCCTGAGAGGAATGCAAGTCTTCCCGAGTCACATGCTAATTTCATAGCCTTTGCCATGTTCACAGGATCTCTTGCAAGCGCGATTCCTGTGTTAAGCAAAACTCCTTCGCAACCAAGTTCCATAGCGATTGTTACATCCGATGCCGTGCCAACACCGGCGTCAACAATAATAGGAACTTTTGCTGATTCCAGAATAATTCTTATGTTATTCTTATTTAAAATACCTTGACCTGATCCGATCGGCGCACCGGCTGGCATAACACTCGTGGCGCCAGCATCCTCTAGCTTTTTCGCAATAATAGGATCATCTGATGTATAGACAAGTACGGTAAACCCTTCCTTTACTAAAGTTATTGTTGCTTTCAGAGTCTCAATAGGATCAGGGAGCAGTGTCTTTTCGTTACCAAGCACTTCCAACTTGATCATGTCAGATAAACCAGCTTCCCGGACCAGGCGGGCTACTCTTATTGCCTCATCCGATGAATAACAACCTGCTGTATTTGGTAAAATCGTATATTTTTTTGTATCAATATAATCCAGGAGGGATACCGATTCATTAATTTTTGCCCTTCTAACGGCAACGGTGACAACTTCTGTTCCGCTAGCCTCTAAAGCTTTAACCATATCTTCCATAGAAGCATATTTTCCTGTGCCAACAAAAAGACGGGAGGTAAATTCATGCCTTCCAAGCTTTAGTTTTGTATCCTCTGTTATTTTTTCGATTTTAACCACCCCCAACAAAAGTTACTACTTCCAGGATGTCTGCATTATTGAGAACGAGTGTGGAAAATTCTTTTCTTGGAATAACGTGCAAGTTTAATTCTACAGCAACACGATTCTTGTCGATCTTAAATAAATCGAGCAATTTTTCTATCGTTATTCCTTCTCCACACTCCTTCAATTCACCATTTAAAGTAATTTTCATTTTTTATTTACAACAGGTTGTTACCGTGTTGGATTTTTTTGACCTTATGTATTCGTCAATTGCCTTTGCAGCTTTCTTTCCCGCACCCATAGCAAGAATAACCGTTGCGGCGCCTGTTACGATATCTCCACCAGCAAAAACACCCTCTTTATTTGTTTTACAGGTTTCCAAGTCTGCTACAATATTGCCCCATTTATTTACTTGTAAATCAGGTGTAGTAGATGGAACTAATGGATTTGGACCATTACCAATAGCCATAATTACACATTCAACGTTCAATACAAATTCCGATCCTTTTACAGGAATGGGACGTCTTCTGCCTGAATCATCGGGCTCACCCAGTTCCATTTTCACGCATTCAAGACCACTCACCCATCCTTTTTCATCACCGAGAATTTTTATCGGATTGGTTAAGAATCTAAATTGCAATCCCTCTTCTTCACCGTGATGGATTTCATCTACCCTCGCAGGCATTTCATCTCTCGATCTTCTGTAAACGACATATACATTTTCAGCGCCAAGACGAAGTGCTGTTCTGGCTGCATCCATGGCGACGTTTCCCGCGCCAATTACGGCTACATTTTTCCGCATGGCGATTGGTGTTGAGTATTTAGAATTGTAAGCCCTCATTAAATTAACCCGGGTGAGATATTCATTTGCTGAGTATACGCCATTCATATTTTCTCCCGGAATCCCCATGAACATAGGCAAGCCAGCGCCGGTACCGACGAAAATAGCATCAAATCCATTCTCTAATAATTCATCTACCGTTTGCACCTTTCCAATAACGGCATTTACTTCGATTTTGACTCCTAATTTCCTGAGGTACTCAACTTCTGATTCTACGATAGCCTTTGGTAATCTGAATTCAGGGATACCATAGACTAAAACTCCGCCGGTTTTATGTAATGCTTCAAATATGGTTACATCGTGTCCCATCTTTATGAGTTCACCTGCACAGGCAAGTCCAGCAGGACCGCCTCCTACAATCGCCACTTTATAACCTGTTTTTGCAGGTAATTCTGGTATAGTTACTGCATTATGATTTCTTTCGTAATCGGCAACAAAACGTTCCAGATTTCCAATTGCCACGGGTTTAAACTTCTTGCCTATAATACAAATCTTTTCGCATTGATCCTCCTGGGGACATACCCGTCCGCAAACTGCTGGTAGTGCATTTGTTTCTTTAATCTTGCGTGCCGCAGCTAAAAAATCTCCTTCTGCAATGAGTTTGATGAATCCGGGGATGTCTATGCTTACCGGACATCCGTCACGGCAAAGAGGTTTTTTGCACTGCAAACATCGTAATGCCTCCTGGCGTGCCATTTCTGGTGTATAGCCGTAGGGCACCTCCTCAAAATTTTTTACCCTGTTTACTGGATCTTGTTCAGGCATCTTTTGTCGCGGGATAGCTCCCATTTTTTTTGCGCCGGTTTTTTCAGCGCCTGTTCCTGCGCCTGAAAGGCCTTCTGCCAATTGATCTATAACAGCATGTCCTTCCGTAGCATGCATGGAGGCATGGACTTTATGTGCTGTACCCGAACGCTCTTCAGGCGGTTTCCAACAGGAGCTGTCTTTACTTACATTTTGCACCCGCGAATCTCCATCATTGCTGATATACGTTTTTAAGCGCTGCACTAAATTATCGTAGTTTACCTGATGTCCGTCAAATTCTGGACCATCTACACAAACAAACTGAGGCTTATTATCTATGAGTACCCTGCAACCACCGCACATGCCTGTTCCATCTACCATAATCGGATTAAGACTTACAATTGTTTTGAGATTATAAGGTTTTGTAAGTTTACTAACCGCACCCATGAGAGGCACAGGTCCTACTGCAAATACGATATCAATCTTTGTTCCTTTATTAATTAATTCCTGTAATATTTGAGTAGGAAATCCTTTTGAACCTTTTGAACCATCATCAGTTGCAATCATAAATTCATTGCTGCATGCCTGCATCTCTTTTTCACAAATCAAAAGGTCTTTACTCCTTGCACTAATAATCGATATTACCCGATTACCTGCTTCGTGGAGCGCCTGAGCAATTGGCATTACCAGGGCAATTCCTAATCCACCTCCAATACAGACGGCTGTTCCATAATTTTCAATGTGTGTGGGATGCCCTAAAGGGCCAACAACATCCAAAATATAATCACCAGCATTTAAGTTAGATAACTGATGTGTTGTAATGCCAACGACTTGAAAAATAATAGTAATCGTTCCACGAATAGTATCTGAGCCTGCTATCGTTAAAGGTATTCTTTCACCCAATTCGTCTATACGAAGCATAACGAATTGTCCTGCTTTTCTCTTAAAAGCAATTTTAGGCGCATCAATTTTCATTAAAAAAGTAGATTCTGCAATCTTTGCTTTTTCTATAACTTTAAACATATTTTTCCCTCACACTATTGGAATTATTTTTGGGATTTTTTATACAGTACTATGGAAAAAAATTAAATTATAAAATTTGATGGTAACTTATCTACAATTAAAATGCAAGGGAAAAGAGGGTTTGACAAAGGGATTTATTCAGCATATAATTCTTTGTAAGAGCAATCCTCGGTGATACAATTTATTGAGAGGACATTGCCATCAAGTTGCAGTTCATTACATCCTTTCTCTATTCCGCCTCTTATTATAAGAAATATGCAGTTTGTGCATTCAAGTATAAAAGATATCAAAGTAGAGAAAAATATGCAGGGGTACTAAGGAGTATTTATCGTTGAAAGATACTAAAGATACTGCCATAAAGATGTATGCTGACAAAATTCATGATATTATAAAACGGTACGATCGCTTTCTTCTTACTACTCATGTTCGGCCAGATGGAGATGGTATCGGATCTGAAGTAGCCCTCTACTACGCATTGAAAAATATGGGAAAGTCAATAAGCATTGCCAATGATTCTCCTACCCCGCAAATTTTCAGATTTATTACTCCTGATGCAGGGATGTACATCTATCCTCAAATTCCTCCGGAACAGGCAGAAGTTGTCTTTACTTTGGATTGTCCCACTCTTGACCGACTTGGGAGTATAAGGGAGATTATCCCAAAAGATGCAATAATTATAAATATAGATCATCATGTATCCAATGAATATTTTGGTGATGTAAATTGGGTAGCAGAAGATATGTGTTCTGCGGGTGAGATTGTCTTTACTTTACTGAAAAATATAGCTATTGACATTACTCAGGATATTGCAACTGCACTCTATATTGCGATTGTGACGGATACCGGACGATTTACCCATGCTAATACTACACCGGATGCATTAAGAATAGCTGCTTTTCTTATCGAACATGGGGCGAGGCATACAGAAATTTCGCAATACGTTTACAATACGAATCCTTTTAATTTAATTCAATTGAATGCTCTGGTACTTAATACGGTAAGACTTCACGCAGAGAATCGAATTGCTACTGTCTGGTTGACCAAAGATATGCTGGAAAAAACACATGTAAATGCTATCGATGCACAGGAGTTTGCCGATATTCCTATATCAATCGATGGTGTTTCTATTGGTGTGTTGTTTCGTGAAATGATGCAACCTAATTGGGTTAAGGTAAGTTTGAGAAGCCGAAACGGATTTGATGTGAATGCTATTGCTAAAAAGTTTGGAGGCGGTGGCCACAAATATGCGGCAGGTTGCGAGATACCGGGGAGTATCGCGGAGGCGCAGCAAATCATTCTTCACGAGCTAGAGAAGACATTGTTAACGGAAAACAAATTATAAAGAGAATTCTTAAGAGAGTGTATTTCATAGTTTTGTTGCATATAAAAACAATAGTATCTGTATGTATCTGGATGAGATAAAAAAAGAGTTAGCCTCTATCATTGGCATGGTGAAAGCCAAAATTGAGATTGAAAAGGGATTCGGTATTGATACAGTTACCTTTACAAACACAAAAGTGAGTGATGCAATACATCAAACTTCACCAAATTCTTTTACAGAGATTGAGCCTACCGGAACTCCTGTAGGAGCAAAATCTATTGGAATACAAGCCTTTATGAATACAAAAGAAGCAAAGATTAAATTACTGGAAGAGTTGCGGCATGAGATGTTGGTTTGCCACAAATGTCCTTTAAGTAAGACACGGATAAATCTTGTTTTTGGTGTTGGCAACTCTATGGCAGATCTTATGTTTATAGGTGAAGCGCCAGGTCGCGATGAAGATCTTCAAGGTGAACCGTTCGTTGGTCGGGCAGGTCAATTACTTACAAAGATTATTGAGGCTATTGATATGAAGCGCAGTGATATTTATATTGCCAATATTCTGAAGTGTCGCCCTCCAGGGAACCGTAACCCCCTTCCGGAAGAAATTATCATTTGTATACCGTACCTTATTAAGCAGATAGAGATAATTCAACCAAAGGTATTATGTGCTCTCGGCGCCTTTGCAGCGCAAGCGTTACTTAATACAAAGGCTCCTGTTGGTACTTTAAGAGGCAGATTTCATGATTATAAGGGTATTCCTATGATGGTTACCTTTCATCCGGCTTATCTCTTAAGAAACCCGAATGACAAAGCAAAAGTTTGGGATGATATGAAGAAGGTGCGGGATTTTTTAAAAAATGAATTCAAATGAATTCATATGAAAAACATTTGATGTATTTGAATGCTTACATTGATGCAGTTTAGATAAGATGCTATTTCTCAAATAGAGGTGTTGATAAGGTTTCTGAAGCGCTGCTTCCTATTGCATACAGATGATTATCATTTGATCCGATATAGATAGTCCCATCTGATCCGAGAGCCGGAGATGATTCGATGGCATCTTTTGTTTGAAACGACCATTTAAGTGTTCCCTCAGCATTAATTGCATAAAGTTTCCCGTCACTTGAGCCGATGTAGACCGTTCCTTCTGCATCTATAGCAGGAGAGGATGCTACCCAATTGCTGGTTTTAAAACTCCACTTGAGCTTACAATCCGGATAGACAGCGTATACAAAGCCGTTATAAGAACCAAAAATAATTGTACCATCGTTTGCAATAGCAGGCGTACAATGGATGGCTTTTCCGGTGTTCACATACCATTTTATAGTGCCATTTGGTTTGATAGCGACTAATCTGCCATTATCTGTTCCGGTATATACCGTTCCATCATTTCCTATTGATGGCGAAGAATAGGATGAATATACACCTGTGCCAATCCGTTTCATCCATTTTTCTACTCCGTCTGAAGACAGCGCATGCAATGCACCACTTGTTTCAAAGAGATAGATAGTGCCGTCTGTCCATATTGCAGGCGAGGCTGTTATATTGCTTTTTGCAGTATATTTCCATTTTAGTTTACCATCAAGCGTAAGGACGTAGAGGTTGTTATCGTCTGATCCAAAACAAACAATATCAGATGTAACGGTTGCAGAGGAAAGGATAATACCGCCAGTTGTGAATGTCCATTTAAGCTTTCCGTCAGGAGTAATTGCATACATTTTTTTATCTCTGGAACCAATATAGATTGTTCCGTCATCACCGATTGCAGGCGATGCTGTTATTTCATCACCCACCTGAAAAGCCCATTTTGTGGTTCCATCCTTATTAAGGGCGTATAATTTTCCATCAATAGAACCAAAATAAGTAGTGCCATCAAGCCCAATTGCCGGAGAAGATGTAATACGGGTATCAATTTTGAACGACCATCTTAGGGTATTTGCCGGCGATCCTTTATAACTACTTTGTCCTGTATGCTGTATATCACCTCTAAACATCTGCCAAGGAATTTTTGGAGTTTCTGCCAATAGGGATTTGAGATTAAAAAAGGCTAAAACTATAATGTAGATAAATACCATTAAATACAGAGAGGATTTTATACGCGTCAATTTGTCTTGCAATTTTGGAATATGTTCTATCACGAAAGCAGCCCTCATTCATGATACCATTCATTTTTGTAGCAGATCTTGATTATCCGTAAGCTTTGTACTTTTGCCGATTTCATTATTCTTAGATATTTATGTATTTAAGGAGAGTATGAATACATTATCAACCGATAATAATGCAAACAACTCAGTATGTCAATAAAAGAATATTTTATTAAAGAAATTTAATATGAAGATAATAACGGGAAAATATGTTTTAATTGAAGATTAAAATAGATTAGAGTTTAATGCAGGAATAAATAGAAAATAGAACTTGGAATTGTGTTAATAATATAGTCATGGTCAAGGATAGTATCAGGTTAAAAGATTTTATCAGTTTTTTTAAAAGTATTAAGGTCAAGCTTATTTGCTACTTTATCCTCATGACAACACTCCCCATCCTAATTGTAAGCAGTACGGCATATAATAGCGGGAAGAAGGCTTTAAATGAGGGAGTTATTGAAAAGCTTACTACTATTTCTGATTTAAAAAAGACGCAATTGAGTAACTGGCTGCAAGAGAGGATTGTTGATATTGGTGTTCTTTCAACAAACAAATCATTAGAAGTATCTTTCTCCAATCTGCTTTACTTAAGAAAGGCATTTCGTAGTATTGATAAGATGAAGGAATCAGAAATTGGTGAGGTGTATTGTAATAGACTTTCGGAATATCTCCATCAACTGAAGAGAAAGTTTATTTATTGCGATGAAATTTCTATTATAGATGTAGAAAATGGTGAAATAGTAATATCTACTAATGAATCAAATGTTGGATTAGCAGACGGAGATTACCAATATTATCTTAATGTGTTGGAAAATCACCGTATGCCTTTTAAAGATATCCATTATTCGAAATATACAAAACGTATAGGAATGACCTTCTTTGGGATTATGAAAAGAACAGATCCCATTACACTTGAGGAAACAGAGGTTATTAACGGTATTGTTGTTATCCGTGTGAATACGAACGATACTATAGGGCCATTAATAGAAGAATGGCCCGGAATGGGAGAAACAGGCGAGACATTATTAGTTCGTCGTGAAGGGAATCAATTAATCTTCCTTAACAATATGCGGCATCTTGATGAGAATACTGCGTTGAGTATGAGCATTCCTGTGAGACCATTTGTGCCAGAATCATTTATCTTAGACCCCAGGGAAGAAGGTATTATGGATACTTTTGATTACCGGGAGAAGGATGTCCTTTTAGCCTTTCGGTACATACCTCATATGAAGTGGGGATTAATGGTAAAACAAGATACTTCTGAAGCCTTTAAACCTATTATGGAATTAAAGAATCAAGTAATTACCCTTGCGGTTACCAGTGTATTAATTATTGTGATTATCGTTTTTATCCTGGCATATGGGATTACCCAGCCCATTCTTCAGTTAGTTCAAGGTGCTAACGCTATCGGGAAGGGAAAACTTGGATACCGTATTTCCATTAACTCGCAAGATGAAGTAGGTGCGCTTGCATTGGAATTTAATAAAATGGCTGAAAAATTAGAAGAATCATATGCAGGGCTTGAACAAAAGATCCACGAGAGAACCGTGCAATTGAAAGAGTCTGAAGAAAAATACCGGGAATCTATTAATTTAGCAAATGATGCTATTTTTACCCTGGAAATTGATTCAGCCCAGATTACTGATTCAAATAAAAAGGCTGAGGAATTATTGGGATATTCAAAATACGAATTGGGCAAAAAGAAGATATGGGAAATTATCCCTGAGTATGACCGGGAAAAGACAAAACAATTGTGGATGATGATAAACAAAAGAGGCTCTGGTATGCTTGATAACGTTGATTGTCAACACATCGATGGAAGGCTTGTTCCTACCAGTATTAGCGCCAGTGTTATAGAATATGGCAAAAAAAAGACCATTCAATGGATTTGCAGGGATATTACTGAAAGAAAAAGAATGGAATTGCAATTGATTCAAGCTGAACGTTTAGCTGCTGTAGGAGAATTAGCTGCCGGAGTCGCCCATGAGGTAAATAATCCATTAGGAGGATTACAGAATTTTGTAAAAATGATGAGGAAAGAACCTGAAAATATATCGCAAAATCTGGAATTTCTGGATTTGATGTCAGAAGGACTTAAGCGGATCGAGGTCATTGTAAAACATCTGATGGCATTTTCCAGACCTTACGCTACTCACATGTCTAATCATAGCTTAAATGAGATTGTTGAAAATTCCTTACGATTTGTAGACCATAGGATAAAAGAGCAAAACATACGTTTGGATAAGATTTTATCTCCTGGCCTTTCCGAAATCTATGGAGATGCAGATAACATTTCACAGGTTATTATCAATATTATTGTGAATGCATTGGATAGTATGTCAGACGGCGGCAGTCTCATACTGGAAACTGGTTATTGTGATAGTCAGCCATTGAGCATACAAGTCAGGATTACTGATACAGGTTCGGGAATTCGGGAAGAAATAATAAACAAAATATTTAATCCGTTTTTTACTACGAAGGAGATGGGAAGCGGATTGGGACTTGCCATTAGTAAGAGAATTGTTGATGATCATAACGGGAATATAATGGTTAAAAGCAAGGTAAGCGAAGGAACAACGTTTTATGTGTGTTTGCCGGTGAGAAAAGCAACAATCATAACATGACTTATGATAAAGTATACACAGAACTGAAGCTGCATCCTTATGGTTTTTATAACATATGAATGAATTAGGTAATTCTTTTCCAGTCTCTTCTCTGCAGTAGGTTTTGTAGGAGATATTTTTGTATCAAAGGTAAATTTAGGGGTAAATTATGGGTAGTAAAGTATTAATAGTCGACGATGAAAAACTGATGAGGATATCTTTAGAAAGTCAATTAAGGAAGGAAGGTTATAATGTAAAATCAGTAGATAATGCTTTAGATGGGTTAAAAATAGTAAAATCTGAAGAATATGATGTGGTAGTGACTGATTTAAGATTGTCAGGTATGGGTGGAATTGAACTTTTAAAAGATATTAAAAAATATAATCAAGAAATTATTGTTGTTATTATGACAGCTTATGGTACTCTTGAAAGCGCTGTGTCAGCGATTAAGGAAGGGGCACATGATTATATCGCAAAACCATTTTCTACAGACGAATTGATTATTAAACTTCAAAGAGCGCTTCATTATAAGAATACAACTGCTGAAGTCAATCGCTTAAGAAAGGAAATACAGGCTGAATTTGAGTTTTCTAATATTATTGGTAACAGCGAAGCTATGAAAAAGGTAATCGAGACGGTTAAGAGTGTTTCAGAGAGAGACACCACTGTTCTTATAAAAGGAGAGAGTGGAACTGGAAAGGAAAAAATAGCAGGCGCTATCCACTACCATAGTAATAGAAGAATGGGGCCGTTTATCAGGGTGAGTTGTGCCGCATTAAATAGAGAAATACTGGAAAGTGAGCTTTTTGGGCATGAAAAGGGTGCGTTTACCGGCGCTGTTAAGACAAGACGAGGAAGATTTGAATTGGCAAACAGCGGCTCAATTTTTTTGGATGATATTGATGATGTCCCATTGGATATGCAGGTCAAGTTATTACGGGTACTTCAAGAAAGGACATTTGAAAGAGTTGGAGGAGAGGAAACCCTTTGTATAGATGTAAGGGTAATCTGTGCAACAAAGAAGGATCTTTTGGAACACATAAAAGAAGGATACTTCAGAGAAGATTTATTTTATAGATTGAATGTGGTGCCCGTTAATATCCCACCACTTCGCCAAAGGAAAGAAGATATTCCGCATTTAATCAATTATTTCTTGAAGAAGTTTGTATCTCAATACGAGGATGCTTTACCAAGTGTTTCAAAAGAGGCATTGGATATATTGTTGACTTATGACTGGCCTGGAAATGTCAGGGAACTTGAAAATGTTATTGAACATGCTATCGCATTCTCTAAGTTAAAGGGTATTTCATTAGAAACACTTCCAGAGTATTTAAGGAAACTTGATGTACGAACAGATCTATTATCAATGAATTTGTCTAATAAAGAGACAATAAATCTGCAAGATGCACTTACGGAAGTTGAGAAAAAACTTATACAATGGGCACGCCAAAAAGCAAACGGTAATCAAGTAAAAATGGCAGAGATATTGGGTATCCCACGAACAACACTTCGTAACAGATTGATGAAATTGCAGTTATTCGAAAACGCGATACCATGATGTAAATTATGACTATAAATATAAAATTGTATGACCATAAATAGTCATGTTGTATCTTCCCTGTATTCAGCAATATAGAACAATCACCTCGAAACAAACTGTTTTGTGTTGGCCGTTTGTTGACCATTTATGGTCTTTTGTTTCAGAATAGTTATTTTTATAGCATTTACTTAATACTAATTAATACAAACACTTAAGATATGTATTATATAAAAATTGATGTATGGCACTGTTATTGCGAATTTTTTAACAATCTTTAATTGTACGTGCTTGCAGAATCCTAACACGGTATTCAATTTGTCTTTGTGGAAGGGGGTGGTTGGCCAAAATTATTTGAGTTGTAGATGATTAAAAAAATAGTAGCAAAAGTGATGTAGGTGTAGAGCCGTATGAGGTTGGCTCTAGTCTATTATTCCAACGTTTAGTTCAAAGATAGATA
>SULG01000068.1 GCA_005524015.1 Candidatus Jettenia ecosi | reverse complement strand
GTAGGGCAACCCTTTAGGGATGCTATCCCGATGCATGTATTCAGGCGGGGAAGCAAGGCTAAAGCCTTGCCCTGCATCTTAATAAGGAATAAAATTGCCTTTCTTTGCGTTCTCCGTGGTAAATCAAATTTTCTTCCCTATAATAACTTTTCGGCAATCTGGACGGCATTAAGGGCAGCTCCTTTTCGGAGATTATCGCTCACAATCCATAAGTTAATCCCATTCTCAATGGAGTTGTCTTCACGGATACGTCCCACAAACACATCATCCTTCCCGGCCGCATCTGTAGCCAGAGGATATAGCTGGTTGCCCGGATCATCTACAACAGTAACACCCGGCGCTTTTAACAGAAGATCCTTTACCTCCCGGGCAGTAATCTTTTTCTTTGTTTCTATGTTAACTGACTCACTATGGCTACGGATAACAGGTACGCGTACCGTTGTTGCGGTCACCCCAATACTATTATCCCCCATAATCTTTTTCGTCTCATTCACCATCTTCATCTCCTCAGACGTATATCCATCGGACAAAAACGCATTACCCTGGGGGATCTGAGGCAAAACATTAAATGCAATCTGGTGCGGAAATAAACTTCTCTTAAAATCTCTCTTACCCTCGAGAATACTAGAAGTCTCCTTTTGAAGTTCATCAACTGCCTTCAGCCCTGCACCAGATACTGCCTGATATGTTGAGACAACGATTCTCTTTATCCCGGCAACATCATGGATCGGCTTCAAAGCAACTACCATCTGAATTGTAGAACAGTTAGGATTGGCAATTACACCATTATGCCTGGTAATTTCCTGAGGGTTTACCTCGGGTACCACTAAGGGAACATCATCATCCATTCTAAAGGCACTGGAATTATCCACACAAATAGCGCCGCTCTCGATAGCATAGGGTACATATTCCCTGCTAATACTTGCCCCTGCGCTAAACAGAGCAATCTTTATACCCTGAAATGATTGCCTGGTTAATTCCTGTACTGTATAATCAACCCCGCGAAACTTCATCTTTTTGCCGGCAGAACGTTTCGAGGCCAGCAATCTCAATTCATGTACAGGAAATTTTCTGCTTTCCAGTATCCGTAAAAATTCCTCGCCTACAGCGCCTGTTGCGCCTACAATCGCCACATTTACAGCCATTTTCTTTAAAAAACTCCTTTCATTCATTACATTAGCCACAAAGATACTAAGAACACAAAGAAAGCCCTTAACCTTTTTTCTATTTCTTCTCCGTCTCTCTTTGATCAGCTATTTTTATTCTTTCGCTGTGTACCCTGTAGCTTTAAATATCTATTTACTACGTATTAAGATATCATCCCGGATCAATTCTCTTTTCTTAATGGGCGCTATCTCTGATAAAAACCTCTGCGCATCTTCGTAATAACCCGCTGTTGGCTTTAAATTAGGGATAAATTGAAGCCAATAGTGATTCTCTAACCGCATAAATAACTCTCTCATATATTTGCTAAATA
The DNA here is from genome assembly GCA_005524015.1 of Candidatus Jettenia ecosi. Lineage (GTDB taxonomy): Bacteria > Planctomycetota > Brocadiia > Brocadiales > Brocadiaceae > Jettenia > Jettenia ecosi. The sequence goes on along the minus strand of SULG01000068.1, from coordinate 18,878 downwards.
CGGATGCCAGGGCCACCGTCATGCAGGCATCTTCACCTTTCTCCACAAAAGATATCTCCATTTCTCTTCGCGCACATGAAATCTTATATGCTGAAACTTTAACACCTTCTTTTAAGACCGTTATATCCACTCCGGGCAACCGGTCTCTTAAGAGGCTAAGGTAACTATTCCTGCCACCCTGCTTATCTGCAATTAATCTTATAGCGCCATCACAACGATTCCACAGATCAGTAACAAGCGTTATAAAATTATCGAATAATACCGTAGCCTTATTCCCTGATATCTCTATCTGTTCATTTAATTCTTTAACCGTTACAATGCGACTGACTGTATAGCAAAATTGGATGTTTTGCTTCTGTAAAACATATTTTAACAAATGAGCATAATTTAAAACAGCAGAAACACTCGTAGCCAATGGCAACGGGTAGTCTTTCTCAGCATACCAGGGATAACTGCTGAGTATCCTGATGTGGCAGCATGATAGAACGTTAAGCAATTGATAAAATGATGTGATCTTTACATCTTTAGATAACAGAAAAGAGAGAACAATATCTTCTAATGGTTTTAACCCACTACGCGCATTATACAACTTTTTACTGTCCCGAACGGTCAATCGATGCGCCTTGCTTTTGAGACCGTTTGAAACAGCATCTTCCAGTAACTTCCATAGCGAGCAATCTATCTTTTCATCCGGCACATCGAAAGCAATCGCCGTAATTACTAAAGGTCCAAGCACAGGACCATATCCGGCTTCATCTATCCCTGCTATTATAGTCATAGTACCATACCTAAAATTTTTTGTATTATATCGCCTTGTATATGAAAGTCAAAATGAAACTCATTTCATTTCTCTTGACAATATTTTCAGTAAAAAATATAATTTCTGGATATTTTGTACAGCGACATTAAATAATTCATGATAGACTAAACGAGGCTTATGCCTCGTTAATTTTTGGAATACGGCAATGCAGGTGCTCAGAACATGGGAATGTAATATTGATAAGGAAATTAAGAAACTCAAGCAACGGTTAAGTGTTTTAGACGGTTTCTCAAATCAGAGAGATGCCGTGCTCAAAATCATCCGCGATATTCAAAAGCGTGGAGATAAGGCTATTGTAAGCTATAGTAAACGCTTTGATAAGGCTTCTCTCCTGCCAGATGAATTTCAGGTAAAGGATGAAGAAATTGCAGAAGCGTATAAGAAGATATCACTTCCTTTTGTAAGGTCCGTTCAACGGGCTATCACAAACATATGGACGTACCAGGAACACATACGAATCCGCAATATCAGCCCGTTAAAAACACGTGGTGTTGTGCTTGATACGGTGTATTCCCCTCTTGAAAGTATAGGGATTTATGTTCCGGGCGGCGCCGCCTCTTATCCATCAACGGTATTGATGAATACCATACCGGCGCGTGTAGCAGGTGTTGGCAAGATAATTATGACTACACCACCGGCAAAAGATGGAACCATCCCGCCAGAAAGATTGGTAGCTGCAAAGGAATCGGGTGTGAATGAAATCTATAAGATTGGTGGCGCTCAGGCTGTTGCCGCCCTTGCGTTTGGCACAGAAACGGTTCCAAAAGTAGACAAAATCGTGGGACCCGGGAATATATTTGTAACGCTTGCGAAAAGGGAAATCTTTGGATATGCCGGCATCGATATGCTGGCAGGACCGAGCGAGGTAGTAATTATAGCTGACGACCGCGCAAATCCATCGTTTGTAGCATCTGACCTGTTATCGCAAGCAGAACATACACCTGGTATCGCAATACTGGTTACTTTCTCGGAGTTGTTGACAGAACAAGTAATGGTACAGTTAAAGCTACAGATAACCAAATTGAAACGGCGTACAGACACAAAAAGATGTCTTGATAAATTTGGTATCATTCTCTTGACAAAAAACATTGACGAATGTATAGACATTGCGAATACCTTAGCTCCGGAACATTTACAAATTATGACGCAAAATCCCAGAAACGTGTTGTCACATATTAAGCATGCCGGGGCAATCTTTTTGGGTTCCTATACACCTGTCGCATTAGGAGATTATATCGCAGGGCCTTCTCATGTGCTCCCTACAAGTAGTACGGCTCGCTTTTCTTCCGGGTTATCGGTAAATGATTTTCTGAAAAGATCTAGCGTAATAACCTATTCAAAGTCAGCTCTTAAGGATGCCTGTGATGATATTGTTGAGATTTCAAAGGCCGAAGGCCTGGACGCACACACACGTTCCATTCAAATCAGATTAAACAAAGAGAAGAGTAAATCTCTGAAATAAGGAGTATGCCATTGAGTTATTTTCGGGACAATATTGAAAAGATGTCGGGATATATACCAGGTGAACAACCGAAAGACGGCATCTATATAAAGCTTAATACAAATGAAAATCCTTATCCACCTTCTCCGGAGGTTTTCCGTGCTATTAAAGAGGCGGTAAATGAAACTCTTCGTCTTTACCCTGATCCAATCGCAACAGCAGCCAGAATAAAAATTGCTCAGGTGTTGGGGACAAGGCCAGAGTATGTCATGGCCGGAAACGGTTCAGATGATTTATTGTCGATTATCATACGAAGTTTCGCTGGACCTGGCGATACAGTGGTCTTCCCTTATCCATCGTATATGCTCTATAAAACACTTGCTGAACTGCAGGACGCATCTGAGTACGCTGTAGATTTTACTGAAGAGTATTCTCTTCCCGGGGATTTTATAGTAAAAGGAGCAAAGGTTACTTTTCTTGCAAACCCAAATTCCCCTTCGGGAACAATGATATCACCGGGCGAAATATCACAGATCGCTTCTCAGGTGGATGGTGTGCTTGTTATTGATGAAGCATACGCCGATTTTGCAGATGACAATTGCCTCTCTTTGGTTGAACAGCATGATAATATCCTCATCCTTCGCACACTTTCAAAATCCTATTCATTAGCTGGTATACGCTTCGGGTTTTGTATTGCTCAGGAATCTATCATTCAGGGAATGATGAAGGTAAAGGATTCCTACAATGTTGACAGACTTGGCATTACCGCCGTTGTGGCCGCATTGGATGATCAAAAAACCATGAGGGCTAGCATTGAAAAAATAAAAGAGACACGGCAATACCTCGCTCAGTCACTGCAGGAGTTAGGATTTTATGTATATCCGTCTCAAACCAATTTCATCCTGGCAAAATGTATGCGAGGTGTTTCTGCTCACCATGTATATCAGGCATTAAAATCAAGAAAAATACTTGTACGATATTTTAATATAAGAAGGTTGGATGACTGTTTACGAATTACCATCGGAACAAGAGAAGAAGTTGATATTTTATTAAAAAATCTGAAGGAGCTTATATCCAATAATCATGCAAAATCTAAAGTAGCCTTTTGCCCCTGAATATTGGCACGATACCTTCTTTATTTACATTAAAGCGATAACTATAGATACCTTAAAGAGAAACGCTCCTGGTTGTTGTTCTTTTACTCTGTAGTTACATAGATCACCTGTAGGGCGAGGCTTTACAGGTTGTCCGAGAATGCTTTCACACGACAAATCCTATACTATATGTTGACAAAATATTAGCATGACAACAATATTTAGTATGGCATTTGTGGGTCGATTGAATTCTCGGACAGCCTGTTTAGCCTTGCCGAGAGCAACCCTAAAGGGTTGCCCTACGGAATTGAAATTCCTCAACGTTAAACGAGGATATACCATAATTCTGATAAAGGTATCTCTCTATTTATTTTAACCCTGGTCACCTATAAACAAAAGAAAATCAATGGAAAAACGCAGAGCAATGATCCAGAGAAAGACGAAAGAAACCCAGATTGAATTAATGGTCAATCTTGATGGAGAAGGAAATAGCCACATCAACACCGGCATTGGCTTCTTAGATCATATGCTTGATCTCCTGACGAAACATGCCCTGTTCGATATAGACATCAAGGCAGTCGGCGACCGTAATGTTGATGATCACCATACGGTAGAGGATGTAGGGATCTGCCTGGGACAGGGAATAAAAGAGGCATTGGGTGATAAAAAGGGGATCCGGCGTTTTTCACATGCAAGCGTCCCGATGCAAGAGTCTCTTGCCAATATCGCCATAGATATCAGTGGCAGATCTGCAATGGTATTTCATGCACTGTTTCCTACAGAAAAGATCGGAAATTTTGACGCAGAACTCATTGAGGAATTTTTGGAAGCATTGAGCACAAACGCAGGTATTAACCTCCATGTAAATGTTTCTTACGGCACGAATGCGCATCATATAGCTGAGGCAATTTTCAAGGGGCTGGCCACAGCATTGAAAGATGCTATGAGCACGGATACGCGTAGAAAAGATATCCCATCAACAAAAGGAATACTTTAAAAGGAATTCTCTATGATAAAAAAATGTTCCAGATTCTTTACCCCATCTTTATTTCTTCTCTTCTTATATTCTACTCCCCAGTCAAAAACACTTTATGCACAAACCGCTGATACACCATGGCCTATGTTCAGGCATGATTTACAACATACCGGAAGAAGTCCTTATGCAAGTATTCAAAAGCCTGTGCTCAAGTGGGTATTTCAAACGCAAGGAGCTGTTACTTCCTCTCCTGCTCTTGGAGAAGACGGTACCATCTATTTCGGATCAAAAGATAAAAAACTCTATGCTATCACCCGAGAGGGTAAACAGAAATGGGCGTTCGAGACACAAGGAGAGGTTGAATCATCACCTGCTATTCGAAAGGATGGAACCATTCTCTTTGGATCTTGGGATGGCTATCTCTACGCGCTCAACCCTGATGGTAGTGTACTATGGAAATACAAATCCGAAGGCGGTATCATTTCATCTCCGGCTATTGCGCCCGATGGTACGGTTTATGTTGGATCCTGGGATAAGAGACTCCATGCCATTACTCAGGAAGGACATTTAAAATGGACGCAAAAAACTGCTGATCATATAGCATCATCTCCTGCTGTTGCCCCTGATGGTATGATCTATTTTGGTTCCGGAGATTATTATCTGTTTGCCATAAAACCAGAGGGTAAGGCTCTGTGGAGTTTTGGCACCAGGTACCTTTTAGATGCATCTCCTTTAATAGCGCCGAACGGAAATATATACATTGGCTCTGAAGATGCAAGGTTCTATGTCCTTCGGCCAGATGGGCATGCGGAATGGATTTTTGATACTCAATATGATATTGATTCTTCCGCTGCCATTGATAGTGAAGGTTGTGTATACTTCGGTTCCGGCGATAATAGCATCTATGCGTTTACACCCGGCGGAAAACTGAAATGGTCTTTTGAGACAGGAGCTTCCGTTCATTCTTCTCCCGCTATCACTGCAGACAGCGCTATTTACGTCGGTTCCAGGGATAAAAAAGTATACGCCTTTAGTTCTGATGGAAGTTTACAATGGACATTTGAAACCGGAGATGCAATAGAGGCATCACCTGCGATTGACACAGATGGCACCCTTTATATCGGCTCTAACGATGGAAAGCTTTATGCTATAGGAGATGCATCGATGACGACTGAGAAGGCAAGACCTTAGCCCTGAAGGATCAGAAGAAGGCACACGTAGGGCAAGGCTTTAGCCTTGCTTCCCCGCCTGAATATGTAATTGGAGATAGCAACTCTCCACAGGTCATCTGAGAATACAAGCTTGCAAGAAAGGACAAAGGTAATTACTCAAAATAAGGTGTAAACCTGACTCGGAAGCTGTCCAAAAAGGTTATTTTTTTACAGTCATTGAGAGCAAGCCAAAGCCCGGAGCAAAGCAAAGAAAAAGTAATCCCCCTTGTTCCCCCTTTCATTTTTATTTTGTTGAGACAGGATGAACAAGATAAAAATAATAATTCTGTTCATCCTGTCTCAACAAATTCTTTTTATGATCGATCTCCTCTGGAGAGGAAGCAACCCCATACGCATCAAGCTAAGCGCCGACAGCTTGTTCCCAAACTCTTCCCCATTTCCATGAGGACATGGTTTGGGAACACACATGTACGAGAAACTCCGTTTCTCGAATCAATGGTAGAACAGGCATCTTGCCTGTTCTACCGTGATAAACCTGAATGATAATGATAGTGTGTATGATTCCTCAGGAGAGGCAGGTTTCAAACCTGTCCCTACTCGAAACAGAGTTTCGAGGCAATTGCGTTCCCAAACAGAGTTTGGGAACGAGCCACTGAGCTTAGCTTGATGCGTATGGGAAGCAACCCACCCCTAATCCAATTATAGAGACGCAAGATGTTGCGTCTCTACAGCCTTCTTTCTTCGTGCACTTTGTGGTTAAACTTGCCTTTACCTTCGCTCCCTACTCAACTTGTAGGTAAGGATAAGCTTTTTTAAAGGGGGATTACGGATACTTCAGCGCTCCGCCTTTGCAAATGAAACGATACTACCTATCACCCTTTTGGACAGCCCTTATATCCATACCACCCTTACGATCCAACAGTATTTTGAGCAACTACAGACAACGGATATATTCCATACTATAGATACTATTCTGAACTGGTCAAAACAATTCCCGGACAACCTGTAAAAAATTGCGATACATTCACGCTGTATCGTTTATCTGATACGGTCCATATAATAAAATTTTTCGTTGCCTACATTCTTCAGCGATGCAAGGAAAAGGTCTATCTTCAAATTCGGATATCTCTCGTTAAAAATATCCCGCACCCGCCACAGGTCATTCGATAGTACCTCCGTTTCTTTCTCATCCGACCCGAAATATTTTGAACCGCCATATGCGCCGCAGTCTTTATGCCCAATAAGGACAAGGTGGTTTACATGATTTAAATTTAATAGTATATCAATTTTGTCGAAGGTAATTTTTTGAGTTTCCGGCCTTATAATATCCATTACAGAACCTGGTATTGCAATGTGGTCGTAATCGTCTTTTATTTTAAGATTTTCCGTGAGAAAGACCCGAATGAATGAGACAAACCGAAAATCAACGCAGGAAATTACCAGGGTATTACAATCATTGCTACGGTCACAATTCTCAGCCACCCTTTGGCCTATCTCTATATTTGCCATGACTATAGAATGATCGAATGCAGCGCCGTAGATACGTTCCATATAATAAAATTTTTCTTTGCCTACATTCTTCAGCGATGCAAGGAAAAGGTCTATCTTCAAATTCGGATATCTCTCGTTAAGAATATCCCGCACCTGTCTGAGGCCATTCGATAGCATCTCCGTTTCTTTCTCATCCGACCCGAAATATTTTGAACCGCCATATGCGCCGCAGTCTTTATGCTCGATAAGAACAAGGTGATTTACATGATGTAAATTTAGTAGTATATCAATTTTGTCGAAGGTAATTTTTTGAGTTTCCGGCCTTATAATATCTATTACAGAACCTGGTATTGCAATGTGGTCGTAATCATCTTTTATTTTAAGATTTTCCGTGAGAAAGACCCGAATGAATGAGACAAACCGAAAATCAACGCAGGAAATTACCAGGGTATTACAATCATTGCTACGGTCACGATCCTCAATTATCTCCGGGTTTATCTCCGCATTTGCAACAGTTATAGAATGATCGAATGAAACATAACAAACAAGAATTATAAAAAAGATATATCCGATGTAAGAAAACCTTTTCTGTAAACCTTTATTTCCCATACCAAATCCTCAAATAATTAAAAATTTACTTCACGATCAGAAAAAAAGGGCCAGTAAATTTTACTGGCCCTTTCCACTACAATCAGCCTTTTCTACTTATTGTCTAGGTTTAAACGCTGTTATGCTGACTTACTGCTTCATCTTTACCCTAACGTCTTTAATCTCCTCTTCCATTTTTGGCGCTTTTAGAGATTCAGAAGCCCCTGTGGAAGCCTTTAAGAACTCCAACCTCTTAGCGCCTTTTTCATCCATAGCAGTAGCAAACCAATACAGAAATGTAACAAAGAAGGAACCACCCACAATATTACCTAAGGTAACAGAAACAAGATTCCACCCAAACATCTTACCCCATGAGATCATCGCAGGATCGTGAGGCAGTAAATTCGCAATCGTCAAAAGCGTCATATTCGCTACACTATGTTCCATACCTGTAGTAACAAAACAAAACAAAACCCACCAACACATCATTATCTTGGCGCTGTCACTGGTAACTCTAAAGCAGCTCCATATACCTAAACATACAAGCCAGTTACAAAAAATACCCCTGAAAAACAATTCCCACCACGGCGCATTGCACTTATAGGTAGCAGCCTTGTTCAAAAATGCGTGCCATGGATCAGGGGCAAACACGCCAGACATATAAATTAAAAGCGCAAAAATCAGCGATCCGCCCAGATTACCTACATATGTCCAAAACCAGCCCAACATTGAATCGCCAAGTGATACGGTGCCTCTGAAAGTGCCTTTCAGTATCAGTAGATTATATCCGGTAAACAACTCAGCTCCGGCAATAATTACTAATATCAAAGCGATAGGAAATACTGCTCCTCCAACTATTTTACCGATTCCGGGATTTAGCGCTGCAACAGGAGCAGCCGCAATAATCATAAGAAGGACACCAAATCCAATAAAAAAACCAGCCATCACAGAGAGCGTCAAGAAACCTACCAGACTATGCTTCAATGCAGTAGATTTCTTGAGAGACATCGCTGCAATTGCATCTACATTTCCAGTATATAACATTACTTGTTCTCCTCTAAAATACACAATTATAAAAACAACTTTACATTATTTAACCACCTTTACTTTTCGTTACAAAGTGCTAGTACTTCAAATACTGTGTGAATAGGATCTGTAAAAATTTCTGTTTAAATAATTATTTAGCACACCCCCTTTCTTTATCAACAGACGAACATATTCTTTTCCCAAACTCCTTTTCAAGCGTCACAACAAGAGGTTCTATGTATCCATATCCATAATTTGCTCTAAACTGCGTACTTTATCGATCAACTGTTTCTTCTCTAAAGCCTTCTTTCCTTTATCGAGTACGTCTTTTTGCCGAAAAGGTTTCAAAACATAGTCATAGATACCACAGCTAATCATCTGGTTGGTATCATATCCCATTTGAGGGATTATCGCTATAACCTCTGCTGCAGGATGGAAGAACTTTATCGATTTTATGATCTCATAACCATCAATCGACTTAACATATAAATCGATAATGATAAGATCGTAAATATTTTTCTTCGGTAATTCTTTCACTTTTTCCCATACGATCCCATGGCATGTCTCAAACCCTTCTTGATTAAACATACTCACTAATAATCTTCGGATCTTCTCCTGCTCTTCTATAATGAGAACCCTTGGCATAAAAATCTTTCATAAATAATAGTATCATGTTTACTGGTGGGGAAGATTCCACGCTCCGGGCGCTTTTGATTGTTCTTCGATCTGTTTCTTCATCGCTGCATTTTCCCTTTCAATTGTTTCCAATTTATTCATAAGCTCCTGGATTGTTAAATCCTTACTACTGAGTACCTTCTTTGCAGAAGACAGCGAGTCCTCAACCGCCCATATTTCTTTTTGTAACCGTGCCTTCTCCTCTTCCAGCTTGACCTTTGCACTTTCCAGCTCTTTATTGGTAATTTTCAATTGCTCATCTTGTTCTTTAACAGACTCTGCAAGCTTTTCTGCCTCTTCTTTTCGTCTTGTAATATCGCTTACCATCTTATTGAGCTCTTCCATGGAACCGAAAGCCTTCATCACCCTTGTCTCGAGCTGTTCCTGAAACGTCTTTTCTCTGATGTATCCCGACTCTTTCATCTTGTAATACTTATTAAGCATCTTCGATGCAAAACCGATATTTACAAACAGCAGTATTAAAATAAGGGTCTTAGCATTCACAGATAAACCCTTTACCGTCTCATTTCCCATAATTTTCTACTCCTCGTTCAGTGTATTTTAATTCTTTTAAATAAACGCTTTATCTTTCCGTTATATCCCTAAATACACCTTCAATCCTTATCGGCTTACCGTTCTCATCACGCACCAGATTACAAGTCCTTTCAGAAATAAACCGTTCACCATTTTTTCTCTTACAATATGAGGTAAAGTCCCTCCATACACCTTCCTTTTCTAACTTCTCGACCAATTCCTTTCGGTCCTCAGAATTCACATACACATCCTTCACCCGTGTCCCAATAACCTCTTCAGGTGAACTATAGCCCAGTATCTCTGCCCCTGCCTGATTGATCCAGGTAAATACCCCGTCTTCTACAGGTTCACACTGATAGATCCCTTCCTTTAAGGAATTCAGTAGTTGGCGATGATGCCTCTCCGATTCCTGTAACTCCTGCTCCAGCCTCTTCCGTTCTGTTATATCCCTGAATATCCCGTCTATCCGGATTGGATTTCCCTTCTCATCCGCCACCATACTCGATGTCCTTTCCATATGGAACCGTTCACCATTTTTCCTCTTGCAAAATGATGCAAATCCCTTCCAAACCCCTTCTTTCGAGAGCTTTTCTACCACCTTTTTCCGGTCATCCGGATTTACATAAACATCTTTTACCTTAAGCCCAACCACTTCTTCCGGAGATTTATAGCCAAGGATCTCTGCCCCTGCCTGATTAATCCAGGTAAATACCCCATCCACCTCCGGCCCGGATTGATATACCCCTTCCTTCAGTGAATCAAATAATAACCGGTATCTCTTCTCTGACTCTACGATCTCCATCTCTGCCTTCTTCCTCTCGGAAATATCCCGGAATACTCCATAAATAGCTGCCGGATTGCCCTTCTCTTCCCTTATCATACTGCTTGTGCGCTCTGCATAGAAACTCTCACCGCTTTTCCTCTTACACAGCGATACAAACTCTCTCCAGATTCCATCCTTCTCCAGTTTATCGGAGAGGCGTCTTCGGTCTTCCGGATCGATATAGATATTCTTTACCTTCGTCCCAATTACCTCTTCCGGAGTGCTGTATCCCAGGATCTCTGCCCCTGCCTTGTTGATAAACGTAAAGACTCCTTCCGCTCCTGGCTCTGACTGATACACCCCTTCTTTAATCGAATTGAAGATCTCCCGGTATCTCTTCTCGGAAATGACGATCTCTTTTGTCTTCTCATCCAGGGATTTTGCCATAACATTAAATGAGCTTGCCAATTCACCCAGCTCATCTTCTCTCCGGATGTCTACCCGTTGTGCTAAATCTCCCGATGCCATTTTCCTGGTCACTTCCGTTAACTTAAGAATCGGCACTGAAAGTTTTTTCCCCACAAGGTATGCTACCATAGCAAAGGGAAATGCAAGGATTAAGAGCACAGAGCTTACGATATAATTCAGATTATAGGCTGGCCCGTACCCTTCATCTCTATCGATTTCTGTGATAACGCCCCAATGAAACTCCGGTAACCAGCGCCATACCCCCAGTACGGTTAACCCGCTGTAATCCTTATAGCCCTGTGCATCAAAGCCGTTATTGCCTGAAATACACTGTTGTGCGCCTTCGGTTAATTTCCCTGTTTCCTGGTTAATCAGTTTCAATTCCAGGGCGCATCGCTTTTTTACCAGTCCCATTTCTTTGAGGTGCCCTGCAAATCTTGATTCGGTAATCATGTATCCGTCTTTATTAATAAGGTAGGTTTCTTCCGTCTTTCCTAAACTGAGGCTTAACACCAATTCACTCAGTTTCAATGCATCAATCCTTAGCGCAACAACGCCTATGATATTTCCCTCTCTATCTTTCAGTGGTGATGAGACAAGCATGTTAGGCAGGCCGAGTTCTTTTTCTCCATACTCATTCATAAGGGGTATTTCAGATGGCACTACACTCGATACATAGGTTTTTCCTTGTACCGCCTCTTTGAAATACTCCATCTGTGAGACATCATTTCCCAGCCCTTCTTCTGTTGTAGCGATTTTTACTATGCCCTGATCGTTGCTTATCAGTATACCCTTATACCCATATTCATTTTTTATCACTTCAAGGTATTGAATAATATCAGGATAATCCTTATCCTCTTTCGTAATATTTATACTTTTAGCCGTCAAAGGATTATTTGCTATCACACGGGTATTCAGTATTCTTTCCTGCATCCAATTGGTCACTAACTCTGCCTGTTTGTGCCCAATACCATCAAGATCTCGTATCAGCACCTCCTGAAGATCTGCCTGTATCCGTGGGTAGGCAATAATTCTTAGCAAAACAAATGGGAGTAACGTAAACACAATGAGCAAAAGAATAAGCCGGGTTTTAATCGATATATACATAGTTTTCTCCGTAATTTAACAAATTTTGTACACTCAGGTTCACGAACATCACATTCAATCGATGCCTCCTTTTAATACCAATGTGTCGGATAATCTCTCTTGCTCATCTTATTAAAGATCACTGCTACTGTCAGCATGATAAATATTCCCAACATAGTGGGGTTCAGGATAAACCAATATCCGACGCCCAATCCCCCCGTTTGAATAGCTACATATGCCGTTGCGCCTGCCGGGGGATGTATCGAATACGTCGTAAACATAAGAATAATAGCAAGGGCGACTGCAATCGCAATCGACCACCACGTCACGCCAAAGAAGTCATTGACAACCACACCGATACTTGCGCCGAGGAAATGCCCCAGCACGACATTCCTCGGTTGCGCCAGAGGCGACTTATACGCACAATAAATCAATGGCGCGGTAGATCCAAAAGACCCTAATAGCATCGGACACTTCCAGGTAAATGCCAGCAACGCCGTTATCCCTATCCCCAAAAGCGCCCCCCAGAGAGAAAGCATCACCTCTCTTGAAGTGAGATCAGGTTGTGGTGCCTTGGGTAATTTTTTATATAGGTACTTATTCTATTTATTCCATCTAGCATCGGCATATTTTCTCTCTCCCTTTTTAAAGGTTCTTTTAAAAAGTCCATTATACGCACAAAATAATTTTTTTTATCTTCTTCTGCATGCTGTTTTACCTCGAATTTTACATCGATAACTTTTTTAACTCCGGTAGTTTTTTTCCTTTTGAACATCCGCCAATACCTTATTTGTTCTGCACTTTTCCGGTAATACACTCACAAGTTTATAGATACAACTCAGGAGAAATATTTACCATAAAAGGTTAGCATTTTATTCTAAAAACACTTGATAGCAAATCGCCGGCTTATCCTGAAACATTGTATACTTTCTGCAATATTTATAGACTTAACGATACCTATATCGCTTTTCACTGATTCCTCGTTCTCTCCTAGTAACGAAAAATATACCAACTTCCCATAAGTAAAAAAAATACCACGTATATTTTTATATAAGTGGTATTAAAACAACAGCTTATTAAATTAATAATATTTCTGTATGAATGCATAAGCTATAGCCTATCTATTCACAGAAAACATTCCATTCTGCAATGGTAATTTCAGGATGAAATTATAAAAAGCAAAAAATTGTAGCTCATTAATCTTTGAGTTGTTTCCTCATTCTTGAACAAAAATACTATAACGTTTTGTAACTGCCAGAAGAACCCTATAAACCCGGTTGGATGAACTATTTTTTTCCCTTGAGGTATTCATCGAGAGATTCTGCTATATTCTCTACACATTTATGGCAGGATAATTGTTTTAAACTAAGGACTTCACGGCATGTAATTGCGCCAGCAGCTTTTGAAAAATGTTGTTCGACATGATTTGATATATCTTCATTATGAATCAGTTTTTTAGCGGCAAAAAGAGCCCCGCATACCCCTCCTTCAGCTTTTCCTCCACCGAACTTTTTATATTCAAGAATCTGCTGATCGGTGATGTTAAAGTCTTCCTGGTAGGCCTTCAGGATTGCCTGGGCACAATTAAAATTTTCTTTGCCCCGATAGTAACTAACAGCCTCTTTGCTTTTCATTTTATATTTTATTATGTATAAATTTTATGATGCAGCGTACCTTCCATAATTATATTCATAACAGCCTTGCAATTGCAAGATCATACTATAGATACATGATAAAGATAACGGCTGATACATCGCTCTTATTTCCCCTTTGCTTTACTCCGGGATTCGGCTCACTCATTCGTGATGACTGTTAACAGACAGAGATAACCTTTATGAAAATTTGGTATATCCTGGCTTATAGATTATTTTTCAATAGTATCAGATATCTCGTGTTGTGGTTTAATCCGGTACTTTTTAATCTTCCTCCAGAGCGTCGTTGTGGATATCCCAAGTATCTGAGCAACTTTTGTTTGATTACCGCTATATTTATTCAGGGCTTCAATAATGGCATTTTTTTCTTGCTCTGCAAGGGTTGTTACAATGAATGACTTTCTCTTTTCGTTCTCCAGAGGGCTTATGGCAATACTATCGAATTCTTTTTGTGGCAGTAACAGCTCATGGACATGTATTGTTTCATCTTTCGACAATGCAACCGCCCTTTCCAGTATATTCTGAAGCTCTCTGATATTACCAGGCCAATCATAATTCGCTAATGCATACATCGCCTCTTTCGATAACTCCCTTTTTCCCTTTTTCTGTTTTTCTAAAATTTTTTCTAAAAAATACTCCACCAGAAGCGGAACATCTTCCCTTCTTTCCCTCAAAGGTGGAAGATGAATACGTATCACATTAATTCTATAAAACAGATCTTTTCTAAACCTTCCCGATTCGATAGCTTGCTCCAAATTCTCATTCGTGGCCGCAATGATCCGGGCATCCACATACATCGATTTATTTCCGCCAACAAGGCGAATCTCTCCGTCTTGAAGGAACCGCAAGAGCTTAACTTGGGTAGAAGGGGAAGTCTCGCCAACCTCATCCAGCAGAATCGTCCCTTTCTGGGCTTGCTGAAACAATCCTATTTTATCCCGAATAGCTCCGGTAAAAGCGCCCTTCACGTGTCCAAATAATTCACTTTCCTGCAGGTTCTCGGGTAATGCACCACAATTTATCACTACAAATGGACCTTCTTTTCGTGAACTATTGTAATGAATCGCCCTTGCAATCAACTCTTTTCCCGTCCCGCTCTCGCCAGTCACCAAAACCGTACTCTCGGTACGGCATATATGTGAGGTTATTTTTAACACCTCCAGCATTGCATGGGAATTACCTACAATACCCTCAAATTTATATTTCTCCCGGATTTCCCCTTCAAGGTACCTCACTCTGTCCTTCAGACTTTTTTTCTCAATTGCCTTTTTTGCAACCCTGAGGATCTCCTGATGACGAAAAGGTTTCGTCACATAATCGTATGCACCGTCCCGAATCGCTTGCACCGCAGTACTAATGGTGCCATAAGCAGTAATAAGCACTACTTCTGTGGAAGGATTTGCAGTCTTCACCGCCTTGAGCACTTCCAGGCCATCCACTTTTTTCATCTTCAGATCTGTGATAACAAGGTCATACACAGTATGACCACACAATTTTTGAATAGCCTCTTCTCCGCTCGAAGCGCCTTCAACCTGATACCCCTCGTCTCTAAATGCTATTATAAGGGATTCTCTCATGGCATCCTGATCTTCAACTACAAGGATTTTACCATCTTCCATAATTCTTTTTCATCCCATTAAAAGATTGTTTTTAATTTTCTCTTTTCCGTTCCCCATAGGGCCAACAGGCAGCTTAATAGAAAAGGTCGTCCCCTTGCCTTCTTTACTTTTCACATCTATCGTTCCGCCATGATCATCAATAATACGCTGAACGACAGAAAGACCCAGCCCTGTTCCTTCCGATTTTGTAGTATAGAAAGGCTCAAATATTTTATCCAATTCATGAGATGGTATGCCTCTTCCCGTGTCTGATATGATAATTTCCACTGCATCCCGCAAAAATAAGGTTGCTTTTCTCACCATTATCCTGATCTGCCCGCCTTTTAGCATAGCATCTAAGGAATTGATCAATAAATTCCAAAATACCTGATGAATCAGATCGGTATCAAGGTAAACTTTCGGTAATACACTCTCATAAATCTCCTTTATTTCTACCTGATCTGTATATCGGCTATCCTGCTCTAACAGAAAAATAGTATTCTTAATTACTTCCCGAATGTTTTGCAGGGAAAAGGAAGGCTCCCGGGGATGGGCAAAGGTTAAAAAATCACTGATAATCCTATCCAGTCTCTCTGATTGTTCCACAATCATCTCCAGGAGGTCCTTATCCTGACCTGTCACTTTTAAGTGGGCATCCAAAATTCCTACAGAATTGCATATCGCACCCAGCGGATTTCGAATTTCATGCGCAATTGCTGCAGCCAGTTCGCCCATTGAGGCAAGTTTTTCTGACCGGCGCACCTGTTCCTCCATATTTTTTCTTTCGGTAATATCCCGTACAAATGCCCGTGTGCAAATATATTCTTTCGTCTTGTTATTATAAAGGCCTGTCCCGTTAATCTCGACGTTAATTTCTTTTCCCATTTTCGTTAAAAACACCGTCTCTAATTCACCACTTCCGGTTTCAACCATCCGTTTCATATATCTTTTTATTTCTTCTTTCTGCTCATTTGGGACAATATCT
Organism: Candidatus Jettenia ecosi; assembly: GCA_005524015.1. GTDB lineage: Bacteria > Planctomycetota > Brocadiia > Brocadiales > Brocadiaceae > Jettenia > Jettenia ecosi. Next base: position 2,509 of record SULG01000068.1, on the reverse strand, counting down.
TCAAGCGTCATCTGCATCATTTCCTGAAGGGAGTATCCTAATTTGTTTAATTCTGTTTTGTTTACATTAATAAATTTTTCTTCGGGACCAATCTCATGAATCATTTCCGGTGCATTCTCCACAAGATCTCTATATTTCTTCTCTGATTCCTTTATGAATATGAACAGCCTGGCATTTTCTATGGCAATAGCTAATTGTGGAGTAATTTGATGTAATAAACTCAAGTGTATTTCCGTAAAAGCGCCTTTCTTTCGGCTTCCCAGCGTAATGGTTCCGATAGTGATTCCCTTTGATTTTAAAGGAACACATACGTAAGAGCGGATACCCTTTTTAGATAATTCCTGATCGATCAGATACGTAGTCTCAATCGTATCCGGAACAAAAACAGGCATACCTGTCTTAACAGCAATACCTTGCGCCGTTGTATCGAACGGATATGGAGTCCTGTTTAACCAGTCTATAGGAGATAACACTCCATAAACAATGTTAGAATCCTCCGTAACTTCTGCTCCATCGTTAGAACATGCCACCCCTAACCAGGTAAAATCAATGATACGTTTTAGCTCATGATAAACGTTTGTATAAATTCCCTTAACTATGTAAACCGGAAGCAATCGCCTTATTGATGTTATTGATAATCTCCTTTTCCAGCGCCACCAGTTTTTCTTTCGTAATATCCTTCGATATTACGACAAATCCGGTAGGATACCCCGTCTCATCACGCCGTAAGGTAAAAGTTACATGAACGGGAAAGACCTCGCCATTCTTTCTCTTTCTCATCACCTCTCCCTCATATCTGCCCGTTTTGCGCGCTGCCTCTAAGATAGAGTCTACTTTTCCCGATTTCACATCCTCATCCGTGTGAAGGATTCTTACATTGGCTATTCCAATCATTTCCTCAGGTTTATAGCCATAAATAAGGCTTGCCCCTTCATTGAATGCAAGAATATTACCCTGTAAATCTTCAGCAATAATCGAATATTCCGTAGATCCCGCCAGGATACTGTTCAAAAAGTTTGTTGTCTCCTGAAGTTCAAGGGTTCTCTCTTTTACGGTATTTTCGAGATCAGTTGTGTAATTCCTTAATTTTATCGTTTTTTCTTCAAGCGAACCTGCCATCGCATTAAATGCCTTTGCCAGTTCATTAATCTCATCTTTTTTGCTGCTGGTTTTTACCCGATGTCCCAGATCGCCGCTCGCAATCTTTTTCGTTACTTCTGTTATATTGAAAATAGGGGCTGAAATCCTTTTGCCAAAGTAGAATGAAATCAATATCAGGGGAAGCGCTAATACTAAAAGGGTTGAAAGAACAAATTTCTTTAAATTATAAGCCGCTCCGTATCCTTCATGAATATCAATTTGCGCAAGTAAGCCACAATCATATTCCGGAATCCAGCGCCACGCGCCCAAAACCTTCTTACCATCGTAATTTATATAACCTTCTGCGTCATATCCGTCGTTACAACTCAGACATTTCTGAGCTCCATCGGTAAGCATCCCTGTATGGGGATTCGCTATTCTTAGCTCCAATGAAGTTCTTCGCTGAATCAGATCTGTCTTTTTTAACTCATCTGCAAATCTTGATTCTGTCAGCATGTATCCTTCTCTGTTGATAAGAAAAGTTTCCCCTGTTTTTCCCAATTCTGCACTTCTCATGATGTCACTGAGAGATGCTGTATCCATCCGGAGAATGAGCGCTCCTATGGTAACGTTATTGGAATCTGCAAGCGGAGCAGAGATAAATATCGTTGGGACGCCACTATTACTATCCTTGTTCTTACTTCCCGGCTGAGCAAAAAGTTGGATCCTGGATATAAAAACAGTTCCGTTCAGGGCTTCTCTGCAATAATCATAACTTACAATATTGGAACCAACCCATTCCTTTTCCGTAGCCGCGAGTATGATTCCATCCCGCAAGGTAATAGATATGCCTTTGTATCCATACTCTGCTCTCAACATCTCCATATAATCGTAGAGTTTCCGGAAATCATCCCCCTTATCGTTACTATTCTTTCCCAGCATGACAGAAATGTTCCTGCTGATGATCTTTGCATCGTGTCTTCGCTCATGAAACCACATTTTTACAATCTCTGCCTGCTTTTGCTTCACCCCTTCCAGGTTTCTTATTAAAGCCTCTTCCAAATCTTTCTGTGCCTTGGGAAATGCCATAAAACGCAGTAACAATAATGGCATAAACGAACACAATAAAAAGATCAGTATTAATTTGTACTTAATCGATTTTAACAAGAATATTTCCCCTATGATAACAATTCGGCACAGTAGCTTATGAAATTACATGAGCAAGAAAATAGCCTTTTTATTTCAAACTTTTCCATCCTATAGATAACTTAAGGAGAAATGCCCCATTGTTATTCTTTTACTGTTTACGTTAAATCAGGTCGTTCGGCGACTTAAAATACTTATTTTCCCGGCACTAATCCACCCCCTTCACCCTCACAGAGGGGGACAGTGGTTGTCCCCCTCTGTGAGGGGGGATTCAGGGCATAGG